>JAYKHC010000060.1:0-2518 GCA_035285465.1 Cyanobacteriota bacterium | reverse complement strand
CTCAGCCTGATCTCCTCGCTTCAGACGCTGCTGGTTGCCTCTCAGCAGCCGGAAACCTTCCAGGCTGCGATTCCTTCTCTTCAGTCAGGAATCGAGGTATTCAACAGGATCGTTGCCGCTGCGGATTCCACGGTTCTGTCCAATCTTCTCTCCAACAGCAATCTTCTCAGTCTGCGAACGGCGCTGGTCTCGGCACGAGACGCCTACTCCGCGGCGTTTCCCTGATGCTCCCCTGAGCCGAGTGACCGCGGCGGCGCAACCGGATCCAATCGTAAGGAAATCCGGTTTGGTATCAATTGCGGCAACAGAGCACCTGCCTGCGCGGATTCTCTGGTTTCAGTGAAGTCTGCCGTCTGATGCCCTCCACGCCCCGACTTGGTGCCCTATCCACAATCAACCAGCGTCAGCCCGTCTCTGTTGAGGGAGCGGGGTCCCTTGAGGAGCTCTGGGCTTCGAACGTCTTCAGCCTCGACCTGATGAAGTCGGCCCTGCCCAAGGGCGTGTTCAAGTCGATCCAGCGCTCGATGCGCGAGGGCCGCAAGCTCGACACCTCTGTGGCCGATGTGGTGGCCCAGGCGATGAAGGACTGGGCCACCTCCCGGGGTGCTCTTTACTACGCCCACGTTTTCTATCCACTCACCAACCTCACAGCCGAGAAGCACGACGGCTTCATCTCTCCCCAGAGCGACGGCAAGGCGATTGCTGAGTTCACGGGCAAATTGCTGGTTCAAGGGGAGCCGGATGGTTCATCCTTCCCCAACGGTGGGCTGCGAACCACCTTTGAAGCCCGCGGCTACACCGCCTGGGATGTCACCAGCCCGGCCTGGTTGATGGAAACCCCGAACGGGCTCACACTCTGCATCCCAACGGTGTTTGTGTCCTGGACCGGGGAAGCGCTCGACAAGAAGACGCCGCTGCTGCGCTCCAACGCCGCCATGAATCGCCAGGCCCAGCGTCTGCTGCGTCTGCTGGGCGAAACAGAGATCGCTCCTGTTAACTCCAGCTGCGGGGCAGAACAGGAATATTTTCTGGTGGATGCCTCGTTCACGGCGTTGCGCCCAGACCTTCAGCTGGCTGGCCGAACCCTGTTCGGAGCGGCTCCGGCCAAAGGTCAACAGTTCGACGATCACTATTTCGGTGCCATCCCGGAGCGGGTTCAGGTGTTCATGCAGGATGTGGAGCGCCAGCTCTACAAACTGGGGATTCCGGCCAAGACCCGCCATAACGAAGTGGCCCCAGGGCAGTTCGAAATCGCGCCCTTCTTCGAGTCGGCCAATGTGGCCACGGACCACCAGCAGCTCACCATGACCGTGCTGAAGTCCACCGCAAGAAAGCATGGCTTCAGTTGCCTTCTGCATGAAAAACCCTTTGCCGGGGTCAACGGCAGTGGCAAGCACGTGAACTGGTCGATCGGGAATGCCACCCAGGGAAACCTGCTGGATCCGGGTGACACCCCTCACAAGAACCTGCAGTTCCTGCTGTTCTGTGGAGCCGTGATCCGGGGGGTTCACTGCTTCGGGCCCCTGATGCGGGCCGCCATCGCCACCGCCAGCAACGACCATCGTCTGGGAGCCAACGAAGCACCCCCGGCGATCATCTCCGTTTATCTCGGCAGTCAGCTCGAGGATGTGTTCAACCAGATCAAGAGCGGGCAGCTCACCGGATCAGCAAGCAAGGCGCTGATGTCGCTGGGCGTGGAAACCCTCCCGGATCTGAACAAGGATCCCGGAGATCGCAACCGCACCTCACCCTTTGCCTTCACGGGCAACCGTTTCGAGTTCCGGGCCGTGGGCTCGGGTCAGTCGGTGGCGGGCCCCCTGGTGGTGCTCAACACTATTCTGGCGGATTCCCTGCAGTGGATCACAGACCAGCTGGAGACTCAGCTCAGCAGCGGAGCACCCCTTGAGGAAGCCGCCTTCACGGTGCTCAAGGCCACGATGGAACAGCATTCCGCCGTGGTGTTCGGCGGTGACGGTTACTCCAGCGAATGGCACCACCTGGCGGTCGAGGAGCGCGGTCTTGAAAACCTACGGACCAGCGCTGATGCCCTGCCGGTTCTGGAGCGGGCGGAGATGCGTGAACTGTTCGAGCGCCAGGGTGTGCTGAGCGCCGTGGAGCTTGAAAGCCGTTTCGAGGTCTATTCCGAGCAGTACATCCTCGCCATTGAGGTGGAGGCCAAACTGGTGCTGCGCATGGCCCGTACTCAGATCTATCCCGTTGTGGTGGATTTCCTGGAGCGTCTCAGTCGCTCCCTGAAGGACCAGGAATCCCTCGGCCTGCCGGTGGAACGCAGTGTGGCCACCCAGGTGGCGACACTCAACCAGCAACTGGTGAGTCGCTGTGGCGCGCTCGAGGCAGCCATCCAGGAATCGCCCCACGGAGTCCACGCGCACATGCGGCACTGCGCCGACACCCTGATGCCGCTGATGAGCGAGATCCGTTCCGCTGTCGATGGCCTGGAGGTGCTGGTGGACGACGCGCTCTGGCCCTTACCCACCTACCAGGAAATGCTGTTCGT
>JAYKHC010000059.1:0-34098 GCA_035285465.1 Cyanobacteriota bacterium | reverse complement strand
AGCTGCTCAATCCCAAGTGGTACGAGGGCATGCTCAACAGCGGCTACGAAGGCGTGCGCGAGGTGGCCAAGCGGCTCAACTTCACCCTCGGCTGGAGTGCCACCAGTGGCGCCGTCGACAACTTCGTGTACGAGGAGGCCAACGACACCTTCATCAACGACCCCCAGATGCGCCAGCGGCTGATGGAGCTCAACCCCCACAGCTTCCGCCGCATCGTGGGCACCCTGCTCGAGGTGAACGGCCGCGGTTACTGGGAAACCTCCGACGAGAACATCCAGCAGCTTCAGGAGCTGTATCAGGAGATCGAGGATCGGATCGAGGGGGTGAGCTGAGGGCTCATCGCTCACTCAGCCCTGCCGCCGCGGGGTGGCCAGGAGCAACAGCGTGGCGCTCACCAGCAGCACCAGGGTGGAAAGCACCTGGATCCGGGGGGAGATCTCACGCTGGAAGGCTCCCGCCAGATACAGCGGCAGGGTCACCGTCTCCCCGGCGGTGAAGCTGCTGATCACATAGTCGTCGAACGACAGCGAGAAACTCAGCAGGGTGGCGGCCAGCAGGCCCGGCGTCAGCAGGGGCAGCGTCACCCGCACGAAGGCGGCCAGCGGCGGTGCGCCCAGATCCTGGGCGGCGAGTTCCAGGCAGGGATCAAAGCCGGCCAGCCGTGCCTTGAGGGTCAGCGCTGCGTAACTCAGACAGAACAGGCTGTGGGAGAGCAGCAGGGTCAGCGGCCCGCGCGGCAGGTTCACGCCCACAAACAGCTGGAACAGGGCCAGGGCCAGCACGATCTCCGGATTGGTGAGCGGCAGCGCCAGCAGCAGTTCGATGCCGCGGGAGCCACGGGGGCGGGCGCGGGCCAGGGCCAGGGCCAGCAGGGCTCCAAGCAGCACGGCCAGCGCCGCCGCCGCCAGCGCCAGCGTGAGGCTGGTGAGAAAAGCCTGGCGAAGCGCTTCGTCGCGCAGCGGCTGACGCCAGTACTCCAGGGTGAACCCCTGCCACACGAGATTGAAACGGCCGCGCGGCGCATTGAAACTGAACAGCACCATCACCACCACCGGTGCATAGAGCAGCGCGAAGGCCAGCAGGCTGGCCGCGTTCAGCAACAGGCTCGTGAGCCCACGGCCCGCAGCGATCGGAGCAGCTTTCATGGCAGCGTCCAGGTCTCGACGCCTCCGGTGCGCAGCTGCAACCAGGCCAGCAGGCTCACCAGGGCCATCAGAACCAGCGTGAGCGCTGCAGCCCGCGGCGCCTGCAGCTGAACCAGCAGCAGGTTTTCGATCGTGTTGGCGATCATTCGGTCGTTGGGTCCGCCGAGAAACAGCGGATTCACCACATCACCGGCTGCTGGAATCAGGCTGAGCAGCAGGCCCGAGCTGAGCCCCGGCCGCGACATGGGCCACACCACGAGCCGGAAAATCCGCTGGGGAGGGGCATGCAGATCGGCGGCCGCTTCCAGCAGCTTCGGCTCGATCCGCTGCAGTGACACCACCAGGGGCAGCACCAGGAAGGGCAGGAGGTTGCTGGTGAGCCCCAGCACCACCGCCGTGGGCGTGTTGAGCAGGCGGCCGTCATGCAGCACCCCCAGTGCATTCAGCGCTGGAGCCAGCCGCAGCGCATCGATCAGGCCGATCAGCGGGCCCCGATCACCCAGCAGGCTGGTCCAGCCGATCGCCCGCACCAGATAGGAGCTGAGCGAGGGGAGCACCACCAGGCCGATCAGCAGCGGTTGCCAGCGACCGCCGCGGAAGCGGATCGCGCAGGCCAGCGGGTAGGCCAGCAGCAGGCCCAGCGCCGTGGCCACCAGGGCATAGGTGAACGAGCGCAGCAGGATCGGTCCGTAGGCCTGAAGCACCTCCAGGTAGGTGACCAGCCGGCCGCGGAACACCGTCTCCAGGCCGAAGCGGCTCACGGGTTCCGAGAGGGAGAGGGGCACCAGGCCCAGCAGCGGCAGCAGGTAGAGCCCCACCAGCCACAGCAGCCCTGGCGTCAGCAGGGCCCAGGGCCACCAGCGACGAGCGGACCGGGGGGCGGGACGGCGGGGCTCAGCCCTCGGTGATGCGGGCAAAGCGTTCCTCCCAGCGTGCTTCCTCCGCCTCACTCAGCGGCCCGAAGCTGTGCAGGCGCTGTTGCATCGACGCGTCCGGGAACATCAACGGACTGCGGGCCAGCCCGGCGGTGGCGGGATCCTTCGCCAGGATGTCCTGAACCCCCTGCACCGGCGAGATGTATTGCACGGCAGCAGCGATCCGTGCCGCTTCCTGCGGCTGGTACACCCAGTTGAGCCAGCGGGCCACCGTCTCGCGCTGACGGGTGCCCTTCGGCATCAGCATCACATCGGCCCAGAGCACACCACCACTTTCCGGTACCAGGAAGCGCAGATCGGGCTGTTCGAGCGCCAGCTGGGCCACATCGCCCGACCAGCCGATGCAGGCGGCCAGATTGCCCGCCAGCAGATCGTTCTGGTAATCGTTGCCGGTGAAGCGACGAATCTGGCCCTCGCGGCGGGCCCGCTCCAGGCGCTCGAACGAAGGCTGGGCAGCCTCCCAGCTGGGGTCGCTGATCTCCTTGCCGTCGGCGAGCATCAGCAGCCCCATCGTGTCGCGCATCTCCAGCAGCACGCCCACCCGGCCCTTGAAGGTGGGATCGAACAGGTCGTCGACGCTGTTCAGCTCCCGCCCGGTGGCCTTGATGTTGTACACAATGCCGGCGATACCGGACTGCCAGGGCAGGCTCCAGCGGCCCTGGGGATCCCAGCTGGCCCTGCGCAGCGACGGGATCAGGTTGCGGGCGTTGGCCACCTGGGGCAGGGGCTCCAGCCAGCCCAGCCCGATCATTCGCTCCGCCAGCCAGGAGGGGAGCACCATCAGGTCTGGGCTCACCCTCCTTCCCGCCGCCAGCTGGGGCTGCAGGCGGGCGAAGAACTGACGCGCATCGCTGATGTCCTCCAGGTAGCGCAGCTGGATGCCCGTTTCCTGGCGGAAGCGGGCCACGCTGCCGGGCGCACCGGGCTCGTCCGGGTCGATGTAGAGCGGGAAGGTGGAGAGGGTCAGCGTGGCACCGTTCCCCGACGCTTCTCCCCCTGGGCCCTGATCCCTGCCACCGCAGGCCTGGAGCAGCGGCGGTGCGACCAGCGCCGAGCTGGCCGTGATGAAGACGTTGCGCAGGAAGCGTCGTCGGCTCCGTGGGGAACCGGAATGGACGAGGCGGGTCATGGGGATTCCTCCAGAAGGTGGCAGTCGGCCGGATCCCAGCAACACCAGAGCTCGCTGCCGATGCGCAGATGGTCGGGCAGCGCGGCACCGGTGATGAGGGCCACCAGCGGTTGGTCGCCTGGGGTGCTCAGTCTCACCTCCACCGTGGCCCCCTGAAACACCAGCTCCTGCACACGCGCCCGCAGGCCCTGCTCCCCCTGGCCCGGTGCCTCGGCCCGCAAGCGCAGCCGCTCGGGTCGCAGCAGGCGCACAGCGCCGCTGCCCTCGTTCAGCAGGTTGGCGGTTCCCAGGAAGGTGGCCACCACGGCACTGCGGGGATGGTCATAGAGCTGCCGCGGCGTGCCCACCTGCTCCAGCCGACCGGCATGCAGCACCGCCAACCGGTCGCTGAGGCTGAGCGCCTCCTCGCGGTCGTGGGTGACCAGCAGGAAGGTGATCCCCACCTGACGCTGGATCCGCTGCAGCTCCGTTCGCATCGTGCGGCGCAGATCAGGGTCGAGCGCGGCCAACGGCTCATCGAGCAGCAGGGCGGCCGGTGCGTTCACCAGGGCCCGTGCCAGGGCCACCCGCTGCTGCTGCCCGCCTGAGAGCTGATGGGGGCGTCGCCGGGCCAGACCGGCCAGCCCCACCACCTCGAGCTGTTGGCTCACCCGGCGCTGCAGCTCCGCTTCGCCCAGCCGCCTGGAGCGGGGCCCGAAGGCCACGTTGTCCCACACATTCAGATGCGGGAACAGCGCGTAGTTCTGGAACACCAGGTTCACCGGTCGCCGGTGCGGAGGGGCCTCGGTGAGATCGCTTCCCTGAAGGTGAACGCGGCCCCGGTCGGGTCGCTCGAAGCCTGCGATCAGTCGCAGGGTGGTGGTCTTGCCGCAGCCGGAGGGACCGAGCAGGGAGAAGAATTCGCCGGCACCGATGCTCAGATTCAGTCCATCCAGGGCGACCTGGCTGCCGTAACAGCGGCTGAGATCCTGCAGCTGGATCGCGGTGCTGACGGACCCCAACCGCACGGAAGCCAATCCTCGGCAACCTTCTCTAGCAAGCTGCGCCCCGTTCAGCCTCCAGAGGCGGTGCTGCCGCGGTCAGCGCCGTTGCCATGCGAACCACCTGGGCGATCGGGCCCACATCATGAACCCGCAGCACCGCTGCACCCCGAGCCGCCGCCACTGCGCAGACGGCCGCGGTGCCCCAGAGCCGCGCCCGGGGGCGGGGCTCGGCGAGCACCGCGCCGATGAAGCGTTTGCGCGACGGACCGAGCAGCAGGGGATAGCCCGCCGCCATCAACTCGTCGAGACGGCGCAGCAGTTCGAGGTTCTGGGCGGTTGTCTTGGCGAACCCAAGACCGGGATCCCAGATGATCTGTTCCGGTTGAACTCCTGCCGTCAGCAGCGACTCCGTGGCGCTCTGCAGCTCGGCGCGCACCTCCGCCACCACATCCACATACACCGCCAGCTCGTCCATCGTGCGGCTGTCGCCGCGGCTGTGCATCAGCACGTAGGGGCAGCCGCGCTGCGCCACCAGAGCCGCCATCCCCGCATCCCGCCGCCCGCTGCCGCCCCGCACATCGTTGATCCAGTCCGCTCCCTCCGCCAGAGCCGCTTCAGCGACGGCGGCTTCAAAGGTGTCGATCGAGATCGGCACTCCGGGATGCTGCCTGCGGAGCGGCTGCAGGGCTCTGAGCGCCGGCAGCAGCCGGCGCAGCTCTTCATCCGGGCCCACCATCACGGCCCCCGGGCGGGTGCTCTGGGCTCCGAGGTCGAGCAGATCAGCCCCCTGCGCCAGCATCCGCTCTGCGGCGCGCACCACCGCACGGGTGGTCTCAAGGCGTCCACCGTCGCTGAAGGAGTCGGGGGTGAGATTGAGCACCCCCATCACCCCGGCACGATTCCCCCAGGGAAAGGGGGAGCCTCCGCTTTCAGGCCGCAACGGCCAGCGGTTGATAGTTGCAGATGCGGGCAAAGCTCACAGGATCGAGAGAGGCTCCTCCCACCAGGACACCGTCGATGTCGCTCTGGGCCATCAGCTCATCGATGGTGGCGGTGTTCACCGAGCCGCCGTACTGAACGGTCACGCCGGAATCGCCCACCCAGGAGCGGATCAGCCCACAGATGTGGTTGGCCTCGGCGGCCGCACAGGTCTTGCCGGTGCCGATCGCCCAGATCGGCTCGTAGGCCACGATCAGACGCGTCGGATCCACCTCTTCGAGACCCTGTTCAATCTGACGGTGAATCACCCGTTCGGTCTCTCTGGCTTCACGCTGGTCGAGGCTCTCCCCCACGCAGAGAATCGGAATCAGCCCGTGCTTCTGGGCTGTGCGGGCGCGCAGATTGATCTGTTCGTCGGTTTCGCTGTAGTACTTGCGGGGTTCGCTGTGGCCCACGATCGCGTGGCTCACCCCATGCTCGATCAGCATCGGCGCTGAAACCATGCCGGTGTAAGCCCCCTTCTCCTCCCAGTGAACGTTCTGGGCGGCGATTTCAACGCCGGCGCCCTCGAGATGGCGGCAGAGGGTGGGGATGGCTGTGAAGGGTGGTGCCAGCACCACTTGCCGGTCCCGGGGCAGATCAGCGATCAGGGGGCGGAAGGTGGCCGCGAACACCCGCGTGTCAGCGCAGGTCATGTGCATCTTCCAGTTGCCGGCAATCACAGCGGTGCGCACTGGGTTCGCCCCCCTTATCCACTTCACTGACGCTAATCGGCCGAGGTTCACTCCCCCCGTTCGGGGGAGGCCCCGGCGGGGGTCTCCACGCGGAGATCCAGCCCATCGAGATTCACCCGGTCCCCCGGGTTGAGCCGGCGTCCGCGGCGGGTTTCGATCACCCCGTTCACACGCACATCACCTCGCTGAATGCGCTGCTTGGCCTCTCCTCCGGTGGCCACCAGCCCATGCCATTTCAGGTACTGATCGAGCTTCAAACCACGCTGATAGGGTTCAGGGATGCTCGCACCATCGTCGGCCGGATTTCGCCGGCTCTGGCCGCTGCTCCGCCCCCATCGTCGTCGCCTCTTCGCCGGTGGACTCTGCACGCTGGTGTTTGTGGTCAGCTGGCCGGTGCTGGCCTGGCTGGCCGGCCAGCTGATCCCGGCGATCGGTGCCGGTGAGTTCAGCCAGGTTCTCCGCACCATCTCCATCGCCCTTGCGGTGTTCCTGATCCAGAAGCTGGCCCAGTTCGGCCAGGACCTGCTTCTGGCGGATCCCGCCCTGAAGGTGAGTCAGGAACTGCGACGCACCTTGTTCGCCCGGTTGCAACGCATTGACTTCGGAGCGCTCGAGAAGCTCTCCGCCGGGGATCTCACCTACCGGCTCACCGAAGACGCCGACCGGGTCGGCGAGGTGATTCACAAAACGATCCAGGACACGGCCCCCTCCGCGCTGCAGCTTGTTGTGGTTCTGGGCTACATGGTGTGGCTCGACTGGCTGCTGGCGTTGATCACGCTCCTGCTGGCACCGATCGTGGCCCTGCTGGCCAACCTGTTCGGTGCCGGGGTGATGCGGGCCGCGGAGCGCAGCCAGAAACAGGTGAGTGAACTGGCGGGTCTGCTGGGTGAGGTGTTCGCGGCCATGCCCCTGGTGCGGGCGTTCGCAGCCGAACCCTGGCTGCAGCAGCGTTTCGAGGAGGAGATCACCCTGCACCGCAAGGCCCGTTACCGTTCGCTGCGGCTGCGGGCCCTTCAGCATCCGGTCACCGGCGTGCTCGAGGTGGCCGGGATGATGCCGGTGCTGCTGATCGGTGCCGCCCGCATTCAGACCGGTCATCTCAATGACCAGGGGTTCAGCAGCTACGTGGCGGCCCTGTTGATGCTGATCGATCCGATCGGCCACATCATCGCCAACTTCAACGAGTTTCAGATGGGCAAGGCCTCCCTGCAGCGTCTGCGTCAGATCGAGCGTGAACCGTTGGAGCCCGCCGACCGACCCGATGCGCGCCCGCTGGAGTCGGTCAGTGGCGAACTGGTTCTCGACCACGTGAGCTTCTGCTATTCCCCCGGGCAGCCGGTCCTGCGGGATCTGTCGCTCCGGGTTGAGCCCGGCCAGATGGTGGCACTGGTGGGTCCTTCCGGGGCTGGGAAAAGCACGCTTTTCTCGCTCCTGCTCCGGTTCAACATGGCTCAGCAGGGCAGGATCCTGCTGGACGGACATGACCTGGCGGACCTGCGGGCCCGTGAACTGCGACATGCGGTGGCCCTCGTTCCTCAGGCCTCCAGCATCTTTTCCGGCACCATCGCCGAGGCGATCGCCTTCGGCCGGCCTGCCGGCCTCGATCAGATCCGGGAGGCCGCGCGGCTGGCCAACGCCTCCGGCTTCATCGAGAGCCTCCCTGAGGGGTACCACAGCCGTGTGGAGGAACGGGGCTCCAATTTCTCCGGTGGTCAGCTGCAGAGGCTTGCGATCGCCCGTGCTGTGCTCGGCAACCCT
Organism: Cyanobacteriota bacterium; assembly: GCA_035285465.1. Lineage (GTDB taxonomy): Bacteria > Cyanobacteriota > Cyanobacteriia > PCC-6307 > Cyanobiaceae > UBA5018. The sequence goes on along the minus strand of JAYKHC010000059.1, from coordinate 26,475 downwards.
GCGGTGCTGCTGCTGGACGAGGCCACCAGTGCCCTGGATGCTGAAGCGGAGGATGCTGTTCAGCAGGGCCTTCGCCAGGCTCTGGCCCATCGAACGGTGCTGGTGATCGCCCACCGTCTGGCCACCGTGCAGGAAGCGGATCAGATCCTGTTGCTCGAAGGTGGCAGGATTGTGGAACAGGGAACTCACAATCAGCTCATTTCCCACGCGGGCCGCTACCGCGAACTCTGTTCCAGGCAGCTCATCAATGTGGGTGGCTGACGTCTCGGCATTGCAGTGATGGCATGGGAATACCGAGTGATCCACATCAATGTGGACCACAGCGCTCCACCCGGTCCGCCCGATCCCCAGGCTGACAGTGAGCGGCTTGGAGGGGCGCTCAGCCCGGACTTTCTCAGGCGGGAATTTCCTCAGCAATACACGGCCGGGCCCCGGCGCACCCGCCATCCGGCCGAGCAACTGCAGTTCTTCCTCAATGCCCTTGGGAAGGACAACTGGGAGCTGGTGGAAGATGCCCAGGTTGGAAAGTTGCTGATGTTCATCTTCAAGCGCCCCTGTACGGAAAGCGAACAGGCCAACTCCTAGTCTGAATGGCTTGCCGCGATTGAATCGTGAACGACGTCAGCCAGCCCCAGGACCAGCCACCGGTGCTGACCTTCGAGGGCAAGCGTTACGACCTCAATGGACTTCCTGATGATGCCAAGGAACTGGTCCGGGGGATGCAGGTGGCCGATGCTCAGCTGAGGATGCACGAAGACACGCTCAAGGTTCTTGCGGTGGGCCGGCAGTCGATGGCCATGCAGCTCAATGAAAAGCTGAAGGCCATCGCCCCCCTCCCCTGAGCGTCAGGCCAGGGGCTGCAGATCCTCGAAGCGGAACCGTTGTCGGGTCGCCGGCGTGTCCGATGTGGCCTCGGTTTCCACGATCCGTTCGCGCAGCACCCACGGCCCAGAATCCCCCAGGGGAGTGAAGCTGTCGGTGAAACGATTTCTGCCGCCCCGGGCTGCTCCGGTGGCGGGATCGGAGTACTGGCTGGTGTAGCTGTGGCTCAGATACCCCTGGCCTGTCTGCGTGACACTCTCCGTGAAGATCGTCACCACGGTGCCGTGAATGTGGCGATGAACCATCGTCACCACATCATCTTTGATCCGATAGCGGTCGCCGGCATTCTTGCCCCCTACAAGCACCTCGGTTCCCACGGAGTCTGTATCTCCGGCTGTGAAGGTGTTTTCTGCATGGGTCTGCTCGAAGCTGCGGCGCACCCGGTGGATCGCAACCTCCCAGAGCTGGGAGGCGATCGCTTTGTGCACCTGCTCGTCGTCGATCCCCTCGACAACAGCCTTGAAATCGGCGCCGATCTGGAAGGTTCCCGCCATGCGCCTTTCCGGTTGGCTGTCGGATCCGGGCTGCTCCCAGCAGCAGCTGCCCCGGTAACCGGCGAACCCGGGCTCCCAGGTGTAGCGGTTTGCATAGGCTGCCCTGAACTCAGCCCGGCAGTCGCTGCCTGGTTCGGGGGTCGCGGTCATGGAGTGCGTGGCACAGCTGCTCAGACCCTAGTGGGCTCGGTTCTCGCTTTCGGATCGCCCAGGGGATGAAGATCCTGGAGGGCGTGGATCTCCAGATTCTGAAATTGCAGGGCTGCGATTCCCTCAACCGCAGCGCGCGCGCCGGCCAGGGTTGTCACGGTGGGGACGGCGTAATCGAGGGCGGCACGGCGCAGGGTGGTGTCGTCATGGGCAGCCTGACGGCCGACCGGTGTGTTGATCAGCAGCTGGATGTTGCCGGAGCGGATGGCATCCTCCACGTTCGGATGCGGCTCATGCACCTTGCGGATCTCCTCCACATCCAGGCCCTCCGCCTGCAGAACCCGGGCGGTTCCTTCGGTTGCAACGAGCTGGAAGCCCAGATCGGTGAGGCGTCTGGCGATCGGCACCAGGCCGGGTTTGTCGCGGTCGTGCGTGGAGAGAAAGACGCGGCCGGATCTCGGCAGTGCCTCCCCTGCCGCGAGTTCAGCCTTGGCAAAGGCATACCCGAAGCTTCCTGCGGTTCCCATCACTTCGCCGGTGGAGCGCATCTCCGGCCCCAGCAGCGTGTCTGCTCCAGGGAAGCGTTTGAACGGCAGAACCGCTTCCTTCACGGCCAGCAGGGGAGGGCGGGGCTCAGCCAGCAGCCCCAGTTCTGCCAGCTGCTGACCGGCCATCAACAGGCTGGCCAGCCTGGCGAGAGGAACTCCGGTGGCCTTGGCCACGAACGGCACGGTGCGAGAGGCCCTCGGGTTGGCCTCGATGATGAACACCGTCTCATCGCCCTGCTCGTTGCGTTGCACGGCGAATTGCAGGTTGATCAGACCCTGCACCTGCAGGGCCAGAGCCAGCTGTGCGGTCCATTGCCGGATCGTGGCCAGAGCCTCCTGCCCGAGACTCACCGCCGGCAGACAGCAGGCCGAGTCGCCGGAATGAACGCCGGCCGGCTCGATGTGTTCCATCAGGCCGCCGATCACGACGTGGCCTGAGCTGTCACAGAGGGCATCCACATCAACCTCGGTGGCATTCTCCAGGTATTGATCAATCAGCACAGGGTGATCGGGTTCCACGGTCACGGCATCTGCCATGTAGCGGTTCAGTTCAGATTCATCGAACACCACCTCCATCGCCCGACCCCCGAGCACGTAACTGGGTCGCACCACCACCGGATAGCCAACGGAGCTGGCGATCACCCGGGCTTCCTGTTCGCTGCGGGCAAGACCGTTTCGCGGTTGGCGCACCTCCAGCTGGCGGAGGATGGCTTCGAACCGTTCCCGGTCCTCGGCACGGTCGATCGATTCAGGCGAGGTCCCCCAGATGCGGGTTCCGCTCGCCCTGCCTTCCGTCGTCTCCAACCAGTGCATCAGGGGGATGGCCAGTTTCAGAGGCGTCTGGCCGCCGAACTGAACAATCACCCCCTCCGGCTTCTCGATCTCAATCACATTGAGCACGTCCTCGAGCGTGACGGGCTCGAAATACAGCCGATCTGAGGTGTCGTAGTCCGTGGAGACCGTTTCCGGGTTGCTGTTCACCATCACGGTGGCGAAGCCGGCTTCCCGGAGCGAGAACGAAGCGTGACAGCAGCAGTAATCAAATTCGATCCCCTGGCCGATTCTGTTCGGACCGCCACCCAGAATCATCACCTTGCGGCGGGGCTCGGGCTGAACCTCGTTGTCGGCCGCTCGAGGTTCCGCGACGCCGGCCGGGTTGATCCGTTCCAGGGGCCGCTCGTAGGTGGCGTAGTGATAAGGAGTGCTGGAGGCGAATTCTGCGGCACAGGTGTCCACCGTCTTGAAGACCGCCGTCACCCCCAGCCGCTGACGGTGAAGCCGCAGCGTGAGCTCATCACTGCCGGTGGCATGAGCCAGCTGACGGTCTGAAAAGCCGAGTTGTTTCAGCTCCAGCAGCGCTTCAGCGTCCAGATCCCCCGGCTGGCGGTTGTGGAGCCAGCGGGCCTCAGCCGCCAGGATCCGGCGAAGCTTGGCCAGGAACCAGGGGTCGATGCTGCTGAGCCGGTGGATCTCTGCGTCGCTGATGCCGGCCAGCATCGCCGAGCGAATCGCGAAGATCCGGTCGGGTGTCGGGGTGGCCAGCAGTCGCTCCAGATCCGCGGGCGGCACAGGGAGGTCGGGGCGGTCACATCCCCACCCGGCATGGCCGGTTTCGAGCGAGCGGATCGCCTTCTGGAACGATTCCTCGAAACATCGGCCGATCGCCATCGCCTCTCCCACCGATTTCATCGAGGTGGTCAGGACAGCGGGACTCCCCTGAAATTTTTCGAACGCGAATCGGGGAATCTTCGTTACCACATAGTCAATGGTGGGTTCAAAGCAGGCCGGCGTGGCACCGGTGATGTCGTTGACAATTTCATCCAGGGTGTATCCGAGGGCGAGTTTGGCGGCGATCTTGGCGATCGGGAATCCCGTGGCCTTGCTGGCCAGCGCAGAGCTGCGACTGACGCGTGGATTCATCTCGATCACCACCACATCACCATTGGCCGGGTTGATGGCGAACTGGATGTTGCTGCCGCCGGTATCCACGCCGATCTCGCGGATGATCGCGATCGACTGATCGCGGAGCCGCTGGTATTCGCGATCGGTGAGGGTCTGAGCCGGGGCCACCGTGATCGAATCACCGGTATGCACCCCCATGGGATCGAGGTTCTCGATCGAGCACACGATCACCACATTGTCGGCGGTGTCGCGCATCACCTCCAGTTCGAATTCCTTCCAGCCCAGCAGCGATTGCTCGATCAGGATCTGGGAGACGGGGCTGGCCTCCAGCCCGCTTTTGCAGATCGCCTCGAATTCCTCGCTGTTGTAGGCGATTCCACCGCCGCTTCCCCCCAGGGTGAAGGCCGGTCGGATGATCCGGGGAAAGCTGCCGATCGAGGCTCCCACAAGCCTGGCTTCCTCCAGGGTGCCAGCTGTTCCCGATGGGCAGACGGCCACGCCGATCCTTTCCATGGCTTCCTTGAACAGAAGCCGATCTTCAGCCTTGCGGATCGCGGCCAGATTCGCGCCGATCAGTTCAACCCCGTGAGCCTGAAGGGTTCCGTTCTCGGCCAGGGTCACAGCCAGGTTCAGGGCCGTCTGGCCGCCCATGGTGGGCAACAGGGCATCGGGCTTCTCCAGCTCGATCACCCGGGTCACCACCTCTGGAATCAGGGGCTCGATGTAGGTCCGGTCGGCCATGTCCGGATCGGTCATGATCGAGGCGGGATTGCTGTTGATCAGCACCACCTCGCAGCCCTCGGCACGCAGGGCTTTGCAGGCCTGAGTGCCGGAATAATCGAATTCACACGCCTGGCCGATCACGATGGGCCCGGATCCCAGCAGCAGGATGCGATGCAGATCCGCACGGCGGGGCATGGTTGGGCTCAAAGACCGATCGACCCAGCCTCTCATGGGTCCCCGAACCCCCTGTCACGCGCTCTGCAGGCGAAGAGGGTGCTCTCGCTAACCTTTGATGATGATGGTGTGTGATCCCAGGCAATGAGCGAACTCCAGCGCCTGAAGGGCCTGCTGCCCCCGGAGATGCAGAGCTGGGTGTTCGTTGAGGCGGCCGCTTCCGTGGATCCACCCCTGGTCACGATCGAGGAGATCGGTCGCGATGAGGTGGAGATCCAGGTGGACCTCGAGAAATGGGACTCCCTGGCCATCGATCACCGCAACCTTCTGTTCTGGCACGAGGTCGGCAGGATTCAGAACGATGCCGTTCCGCGTGATGGCTGGGAGATGGCTGCCCTGGCGATCGGTCTGGGGGGCGCAATCGGCGAACTGTGGGTGCAGGACGGCCTTCTGCTGATGATGGCGCTGGGACTGTCCGGCTTTGCCGGTTATCGCCTCTACCTCAAGAACAATTCAGAGAAGCGTCTCAGCGACGCCATTGCAGCGGATGAGCGGGCGATCGATCTGGCCTGCCGTTTCGGCTACAGCCTCCCCAATGCCTACAAGAGTCTCGGCGGGGCACTCAAGGAGCTGGTGGAGCAGACCCGCAAGAAGCGCAAACGGGCCATCTACGAAAACCGCCTCGAGGCCCTTCGTCGCAGTGCCGGTAAAGCCCGCGCCGAAATGGCTCAGCAGCAGGGCTCGCGCGAATCGGTCACCAGTGAGAATGTCTATGGCTGAACCGAACCTGTCGCCGTCCTCCAGAGTCCTGGCCGAGCAGGCTGCCGAAGCCTGCGATGACCGCAAGGCGGTCGATATCCGCCTGATCCGTGTCGAGGATGTGAGTTCGCTGGCCGACTGGTTCGTGATCTGCAGCGGCCTTTCCGATGTTCAGGTCCGGGCGATTGCCCGGTCGGTCGAGGAGCAGCTGGAACAGCGCTCTGGCCGTCTGCCGTTACGGCGTGAAGGCCAGCGCGAGGGTCGCTGGGTGCTGCTCGATTACGGAGAGCTGATTGTGCATGTGCTGTTGCCGGAGGAGCGCAGCTTCTACGACCTGGAAGCGTTCTGGGGTCACGGCGAGCAGACGCGCTACCTAAGCTCTCTTCAACCGGTGAAACCCTGAGCCTTGGTGGCCGTTCTCTGCCCGGTTCCCCCTGAGCAGCGCCCTCTCTGCGAGTACGAGCAGCTCACAAAGTCCTGGTTCTTCGTCTGGCCTTCCCAGACTCTGTCGGGTCTGCTCAGGCCCCTGCTGATCAGCTGGCTGATGCTGCTGCCCGTCACCCTGGTCGTGGCGAGCGGCAGCTGGGTTCTGCGTCACGATCTGACGCGCCTGGCGCTTTCGGGAGCCGTGGCGGCGATCGCCTTGCCGATCCTGCTGCTGGTGCGTCAGTGGCTGGGCTGGAGCTACGTTCACCGGCGCCTGGTCAGCGAACGGGTGGAATACGAGGAATCCGGCTGGTATGACGGCCAGGTCTGGGAGAAGCCACTCGCCTGGCGCCAGCAGGATCTGCTGGTCGCCACCCATCAGGTGCGGCCGGTGCTGATGCGGCTCCAGCAAGCCATCGGCCTGGCAGCCTGCCTGATCCTGCTTGGAGCCAGCGTCTGCCAGGCTTTTTAGAACGAAGTCGGTCCCTGTTCTCCGCATGAGCCTGCCCTCCAGTTTCAGTAGCCCGACTCGTGCTGCAGCTCCGGCTCTGGAGGTGTTGTTGAAGAGGCAGGACATCCCCGAATCACGCCATCGGGTGCACGCCGTGGTCTGCGACCACCGGGGCAGGATTCTGATGAAGGCCGGCGATCCACAGCAGCTCAGTTTCGTTCGCTCGGCTCTGAAGCCTTTTCAGGCCACTCTGTTCGTGGCCAGTGGAACCGCCGATCAGCTCGGCTGCGGCGACCGGGGTCTGGCGATCACCTGTGCCTCACACTGCGGCAGCCCGGCCCATGCCCGGGAAGCCTTTCGCCTCCTCTGGGGTGCAGAGATCGAGGTGGATCAGCTGCACTGTCCGGTGCCGAAGGGAGGCCGAAGTCCCCTCGAGCACAACTGCTCCGGCAAGCATGCGGCTTTTCTGGCCACCTGCCGCCGCCTGGGGTGGAGTACGGATGGATACCTGCAGCCTGAACATCCCCTCCAGCAGGAGATCGTCAAGCGTGTGGCCGAGCTGCTCGGCTTGCCGGCTGCTGAGTTGATCAGTGCCCGCGACGACTGCGGAGCCCCGACGCTGCAACTCCAGCTTTCCCAGATGGCCCTGTTGTTCGCCCACCTGGGTTCCGGCGAGCAGGCCGATCTTGAACGGCTGAGCCGGGCCATGCTGACCCACCCCGATCTGGTGGCCGGTGAGGGACGGTTTGACACGGAGCTGATGCGTCGCGCCCACGGTCAGGTGGTCAGCAAGGGCGGCGCTGAAGGAATCCAGTGCCTCACCAGGGTTGGAGAAGGCCTGGGAGTGGCGATCAAGGTGGAGGACGGCTCGTCCCGGGCCAAGCATGCGGCGGCTCTCCAGCTGATGGAGCAACTCGACTGGCTCACACCCGGAACGATCGAGGAGCTGCGTGATCTGTTCATGGTTCCCGCCGAGCATCTGCGTCTGGAGGTGATCGGAACCCTGCGTGGCTGAATCCGGGTGCGCCTGGCTCCTCCTGTAGCGCAGGACACTGATCTGATAGAATCGATCCATACCGCGGGGTAGAGCAGTCTGGTAGCTCGTCGGGCTCATAACCCGAAGGTCGGTGGTTCAAATCCGCCCCCCGCCACCAACGTTCTGAAGCCCCGGCAGGTCCTCTGTCGGGGCTTTTCCATGTCATGACGTCCAGCAGCGCAACCCTTCCCGACGGCTTCACACCCGATGCGGTGGTGGTGGGTTCAGGCGCTACCGGCGGCGTCGCCGCCATGGTGCTGGCCGAAGCCGGTCTGAAGGTGCTGGTGCTGGAAGCCGGACCGCTGCTCCGTGAACGGCAGGCCCGTGGCTCCGAACCGATCAACAGCCTCCGTCGTGTGGCGAATCTGGCCAGCGGCAGGCACGATCAACAGCGCCATCACCCCGGCTACTGGAAGCACAATCCGGAGCTGTTCGTCGATGAACGGCTCCATCCCTACACCACACCTGCAGATTCCACCTTTCTCTGGACCCGTGGCCGCCAGGTCGGGGGGAAGAGCCTCACCTGGGGTGGGATCACGATGCGGCTCTCCGATCATGAATTCCAGGCCGGAAGCCGCGATGGCCTCAGCCCCGACTGGCCGATCCGTCATGCCCACCTGGCTCCGTTCTACGCACGGCTCGAGCGGCTTCTGAGCGTGCGTGGAGCCAGGGATGGTCTGGAACAGCTCCCGGACGGTGAGCTGCTCGAACCTCTGCCGATGACGCCCGGCGAGAGGCGGCTGCGGGATGCGATCGATCGCAGGCTGGGACTGCCCCTGATTCATTCCAGGGGATTTCCGCTGCACCAGGGTCCGGGATGGCCCCGGTCCAGCAGCTGTGGCGTGACGCTGGCGCGGGCCCTGGCCACAGGCCGTGTGATCCTGCGTCCCCATGCGGTGGTCAGCCACGTCGAGATGTCTCCGGGTCAGGATCGGGCGGAGGCTGTCGTGTTCGTGGATGCGATCAGCCGTGCACGCCACCGGGTCAGGTCGTCCTTGCTGGTGCTCTGCGCTTCCACTCTCGAGAGTGTTCGCATCCTGCTCCACTCCGGCGAGAGCCATCAGAGCCATGGCCTGGTGGATGGTTCCGGGTGCCTCGGCGCGCATCTGATGGACCACGTCTCCACCTGTCGCTTCTTCTTCCTGCCGGATGTTCCGCCGCCTGCCGAACCCACGGAGCTCTCGGGCGCTGGCAGCTGTTTCATCCCCAACACCCTCAACATCGGCGGGGGCTCGCTTGAACCCGAGGGACCCAGCGGTTTTGCCAGGGGTTACGGGATCTGGACAGCGCTTCAGCGATTCGATCCACCCCGGCCGCTGCAGCGCCGCCCGGAGGCTGCAGCGGGTTTTCTGATCGCCCATGGAGAAGTTCTGCCTCACCCGGACAATCGAATCAGCCTGAGTGAAGAACGCTGCGATGCCTGGGGGCTTCCTGTGCCCCACATCGCGATGCGCTGGAGATTGAACGAGGACCGCATGGTGCTGCACATGCATCGACGGATGCAGGCGGTGTGCGATGCCGCCGGCGGCAGCATCTGCCCTCTGGAAGACCTGTTTGTGCTGCCGCTGTTTGAGCCGTGGCTCCGGCGGAGTCTGGCGCTGAGCCCGGGCGCCCCACCCCCCGGCTATTACATCCATGAGCTGGGGGGGGCACGGATGGCCGCTACTCCCGACCAGGGCGTTGTGGATCCGTGGAACCGCTGCTGGCAGGCTCCGAATCTGCTGGTTGTTGATGGAGCCTGCTGGCCCAGTTCCGGTTGGCAGAGTCCGACGCTCACAGAAATGGCGATCACCTGGCGGGCCTGCGCCGCCGCAGTTGCAGCTCAGGGGCAGCCCTGAAGGGCGGGCTGTGTCGGCAATGGCTCACCGTCCAGCCGTTCTGGTGTGCACGGCTACCTGGGCAGGCGGCGTCTCTCCACAGAATCAGCGGGCGACCTTAACGGGTCGGGCAAGGGAGATCACGGGCGGGGGGTGGCACCCTCGCCCTTTTTTTCTGATCTCACTCTGAGGTCACTGATCTGGACCGTTCCCGCAGGGTCCTCGGGCCCAGCGGATGTTCCGCATGCGGGTAGGTCGCATGATGATGGTCATGCGTGTGCTCAGAGTGGCCCAGGGGAACGGCGACGCCATCGGGCTGGCAGGCACCCGTGCATTCCCGCTCACAGAGGTTGCAGCTTTCACTGATCCCCTCCACGTGGTGGTGGTGACTGTGCTGGGGAGCACCCACCTCGGCCTCGAAGCCCAGCACCTGGGCGCGGTACTTGCAGAGGGAGCAGTTCATATCGGTATCGCCGCGGATCACCTCAGCCACCCGCTCGGCAAAGGTGTCCAGCACGCAGGGATGATCGGCCAGGTAGGAGGCCTGGATGAATTCAACGGACGGATGATCAGCAGCCACGTCCTGGCTGTGCAGACGGATCCGGCTCACCAGCACCCCTGAAAACAGAAAATAGGGAAACACCAGGATGCGCGGGTACCCCAGCTTCACGGCCTGACGCAGCCCGGGCTCCACCAGGGGAAAGGTGACACCCGAATAAACGGTCTCCCCCCAACCGAAGCCGAAGCCCTCCACCAGCATCCGGGTCACCTTCGAGACATTGGAATTGGCATCAGGATCAGAAGAGCCGCGCCCCACCACCACCAGCAGGGTCTGCGATCGAGGCACGGCTGGCCGGCCGGCGGCTTCAGCCTCGGCATCGGCGCGATCCAGGGCCTCTCTCAGACGAGCCCCGGCGGCTGCGATCATCTTCCGATCCACACCCAGCTCCCGGCCGTAATCCACCCGCACCCCACGATCGGCGGCCCAGCTTCGGAGCACCGAAGGGATGTCGTTCTTGGCATGCCCTGCTGCAAACAACATGGCCGGGACAGCCAGGATGTGTTCAACGCCCTGGTTGCGCAGGGCATCAAGACTCTCGCGCAGGATCGGACGCGCGAACTCCAGATAACCGTGCTCCACGGGAATCGGTGCCAGAAGCTCCTTCAGCCGGAGCGCAAGTGCCGCGAATTCCTCCACGGCCAGTCTGTTTCGACTGCCGTGACCGCAGACCAGCACCCCGAGCCGGCCATGAGGACCTCGGGGGGGAAGGGCGAAGCTTGGGGGCTGCATGAAGACAGGCACGTCTTCGGACCCTAGGTCTCTCAACAACCTGGATCGCTCAGGCCCGAAGATGGGATCTCTGCCTCCCTGGAGGGTCCCGATGACCCTGCGATTGCCTCCGTATCAACCGCTGCCACCGCCGGATCGGTCGGTGAGACTCATCGAAGTGGCCGTCGCGGAGCTGCATCCCACCCAGATGTGTGTCGGCTTTGCGGAGGTGCGAAGCCGCCAGGCTGATTTCAGGGCTGAGAGCAGCAGCGAACGCCGCTCGTATCTGGGAACCAAGCCGGTTCCTCTGGTTCGCGGTGCCGGGGGAAGTCTGTGGATGGTGGATCGTCACCATCGCCTGCGTGCCCTTCTGGAACTTGAACCTCAGGCTGTGGCCTTCGCCTACGTGGCGCTTGATGTGGAAGCGGAAGACCGGTCGGGTGTGCTGGAACAGCTGCGACGGCGAGGCTGGTTGTATCTGCATGATGGCCGTGGGCTCGGTCCTCTCCATCCCAGCGCTCTGCCGACATCGCTGCTGGGACTCCAGGATGATCCCTACCGTTCGCTGGTCTGGAAACTGAAGAAGGAGGGGGCCATCGAGGCCGCGCCTCTGATTCCCTTCCATGAATTCCGTTGGGGGGCCTGGTTGCGCAGTCGCCCCCTCCCCCCGTTCAGTTCCGCCAACCTGGCCTCGGCGTTGCCGGCGGCCCGCACCTTTGTGCGCTCGCAGGCCGCTTCCCATCTCGCTGGATGGAAGGGCCACAGCTAAACAGGGGCAGGCACACGCAGCGGCCATGAGCTTCCAACATCTTCTGGTTCCCGTCGACGGTTCTGAACGTTCCGATCAGGCCGTTCTCAGGGCCGTGGAGCTGGCCAGGTCGCTGGATGCCCGCCTGACATTCGTGCATGCGGAACCAGGGCTGCCGGTGGCCCTGAGCGGGATGGGGGAGCCGATGGATCCCCGAACCCTGGAGCTGCTTGCGAATGCCAGCCGTGAGCAGAGCGAACAGATTCTGGCCTGTGCCTCAGGAAAGGCTGCAGACCTGGGGGTCGAATCGGAACGGCTCACTCTTGTGAACCCTCTGCCCCACGCTGCGATCATGACGGCGGCCCGTCAGGTCGGCGCCGATCTGATTGTGATGGCCAGCCATGGGAGAAGGGGCATCAGCGCCCTGTTGCTGGGCAGTGAAACGCAGAAGGTGCTCACCCATTGCACCGTGCCTGTTCTGGTGGTGCGCTGAGGACTGCTCCGCAGGCGGTTCGCAACTAGCCAGTCGCTATTGAGAATCGCTTGCAAGATCCTCGTTGTTCGGGTTATGTTGCGAGCCATTCGCAACAGATGCTCTCCCCGTTCATGGGCTTCCGAGTTCTCCCTGACTTCACTCCGGTCGCCGTGCGCGTTCCCACCGGTCAGAGCGTGCTGATCAACCCCAGCCTTCAGCCCGGCTCCGGGTGCCTCGAAGTCCTTGATGGGATGGCCCGTGTCTACTGCCCCTGTGAGGAAACCGAGGGAATGACGATCGCCTTCCTCCAGTCGGGTGATCAACTCAGGACCGATCGTCTCTGTTCCGAGGGTGTCTGCGTGGAAGCCCTGACCGCGCTCACGTTCCTGACCTCCGACCCCAGCGGCGGCTCGGGGGTGGATGCGGTGAATGAATGGACCCTGCAGCTGTTGCGCATCCGCCATCTCGGCAGTGCCGAACAACGGCTCCAGGCGCTGCTCTCCCTGCTGGTGAATCGGATGGGACGACGGCGCGGTGCGTGGTGTCACCTCCCCTTCCGCCTGACCCACGAACGCATCGGCGAGCTGATCGGAACCACCCGTGTCACCACCACGCGCCTGATCACCCGCATCCGCAAGGCGGGTCTGCTTGAGACGCCGGGGGGTGAACCCGGTCTGAATCTCGCCCCGGCTCTGATCGAGAACGCCACGCTGGCGGCCTGATCAGCCCACGCACAGAACCCGCCAACATGGGAGTGTCTGACAGGCGTTCCGGTGCTGCTCACGGCGGACAAGCCGATCTGGTCGCTCAGCCTCACTGAGGTTCAGGCGGCACTGCAGAGCCAGCCCCGAGGCTTGAGCAGCGCTGAAGCCGAAGCTCGCCTCGAAACCTTTGGGCCCAACACACTGCCGCCCCTGAAACGGCGCCCCTGGCTGCTCCGCTTCACAGACCAGCTCAGACACTTCATGGCCCTCCTGCTCTGGGTGGCCGGCATCCTGGCTTTCATCGCCCGAGCCCCTCAGCTTGGCTGGGCGATCTGGGCGGTGATCCTGATCAACGCCAGCTTTTCCTTCTGGCAGGAGTTCAAGGCAGAGCGCACGCTCCAGGCTCTGGCAGGGAACCTGCCCCCGCTGGTCAGGGCCTGGCGTGACGGACAGCTGGTGCGGGTGGCGGCCGATCAGCTGGTGTGTGGGGATCGGTTGGCGTTGGAAGAGGGTGACCGGGTACCGGCGGACTGCCGCGTGGTGGAAGCCCATCAGCTGCGGGTGGATCTTTCGGTGCTCACAGGTGAATCGCTGCCGGTGGCCCGGGATGCGGAACCTCATGACGCGGCCGGGATTCCCGCCCGCGAGCGCAGCAACCTTCTGCTGGCTGGCAGCACGGTGGTTTCAGGTCGGGGTGAGGGGTTTGTGTATGCCACAGCCACGGAGACGGAGTATGGACAGGTTGCCCATCTCACCGCCAACACGGCCCGCACGGCCAGCACGTTGGAGGATCAGATCCAGCGGATCGTGCACACCATCACGGTGATCGCCCTCGCGACCGGTGCGTTCACCTTTGCCATCAGCGTGTTGGTGGAACGGTTGGAGCCGCTCGAGAGCCTCATCTACGCCGTGGGGATCCTGGTGAGTTTTGTGCCGGAAGGCCTGCTGCCCCTGGTGACGCTCACGCTCGCGCTGAATGTTCAGCGGATGGCGCGTCGCAATGCTCTGGTCAGGCGCCTGTCGGCTGTGGAAACCCTGGGTTCGGTGAGCGTGATCTGCTCTGACAAGACCGGAACGATCACCCAGAACCGGATGGCCGTGGAGGAGATCTGGCTGCCGGTGGAGTCTGAGGGTGGGCGCCGGTTGCTGTTCATCGCTGCCAGCCTCTGCTCGAACGCCTGGCTCGAGCAGAGCTTCAGTCCCCACGAACAAGGGAGAGCCAACGGAGATCCCACCGAAGCCGCCCTGTTGACAGCAGCTGCTCAGGCTGGTCTGATCCCTGCAGACCTGCAGCGCCGATTCCCACGCTGCCGCGAATCTCCCTTCGATTCCCACCGCCGCCGGATGTCGGTGGTGATCGTGCGACAGGAACCCTGGCCAGGGCTGCCGCTGAGTTCCGAAGACCGGCTGGTGATCACCAAGGGAGCTCCGCTGGAGGTGCTGCGCCGCTGCAGTGCCCGGCTCACCCCTGCAGGCCAGGAGCGGTTGAGCGAGCAGACCCGACAGCAGGCCACGGAGGCCAACGACACCCTGGCTTCGCGCGGGTTCCGGGTGATTGCCGTGGCGCTTCGGCCCGGCGGGGCTGAACTTGAGGGCCTCAACGTAGAGGCTCTGGAGCAGGATCTGATCCTGGTGGGCCTGATCGGGCTTTACGACCCGCCTCGGCCTGAGGTGCGAAACGCAATTCGTCAGTGCCGGCAGGCTGGCATCAAGGTCACCATGGTGACCGGCGACTATGGATTGACGGCCCAGGCGATTGCCCGTCAGATCGGGCTGCTCGATCCGGCTGCCGCCACTGCCGGGCACAGCGGTCGAAGTTCAGCAGGTGCCGCTGCCGATCCGGTGCGTGTCATCGAGGGGGCAACCCTTGCCCAGATCAGCGATGGGCACCTACGCAGCCTGCTCAAATACCGCACCAGGCTGGTGTTCGCCCGGATGGCTCCGGAGCAGAAACTCAGGCTGGTTCAGGCCTACCGCGATCTCGGGGAGGTTGTCGCCGTGACCGGTGATGGAGTGAACGATGCCCCAGCGCTTCGGGCGGCGGATGTGGGTGTGGCGATGGGGCGCGATGGCACCGATGTGGCGCGCGAGGCGGCCGATATTGTGCTGACCGATGACAACTTCGCCACCATCGTGGAGGCGGTGCGCTTCGGTCGCGGTGTGGTGAGCAACATCCGCAAGTTCATCACTTACATCCTGGTGGCCAACCTCTCGGAGGCCGTGCCGTTCCTGGCGATGGTGGCCCTACGGATTCCCGCCGCCCTCAGCGTCATGCAAATTCTGGCTGTGGACCTTGGAACAGATCTGCTGCCGGCTCTGGGACTGGGGGCGGAACGCCCCGAGCCAGGCCTGATGCAGCGGCCACCCCGGCCACGGCAGGCGCCCTTGCTGGACAGAGGGGTGATGTTGCGTTCCTATCTTTTTCTTGGGCTGCTGGAGGCCTTCCTGGCGATGGGCACCTATCTGCTCGCGTGGCGGGAATCCGGCGTCGATCTTCCCCGGCTCCAGGCTCTGGCACCGGCCCTGCTGCAACACAGCGCACCCGTTCCGTTTCAAGAGCTTCAGCTTCAGGCGTCCAGCGCAGCCTTTGCCACCATCGTGTTCAGTCAGGTGGGCGTGCTGCTGGCCTGCCGCAGTGAATGGCGCTCCGGCTTTCTGCTGTTGAGAGAACCCAATCTGCTTCTGGCCTTCGGGGTGAGCGGCGAACTGCTTCTGCTGGCTGGCTTTCTGCTCGTGCCGGTTCTGGGCAGCCTGTTTTCAATCGTGGCTTTCCCCTCGGCCTGGCTTCGCTGGATGGTTCTGGCCCCCTGGGTGATCCTGTTGGCTGACGATCTGCGCAAGGGGCTCCTGCCTTCGGTGAGCCGTGTGGTCAACCCCTGGGTTGAAGGTTTTTCCGGCCAGAGAGACCGGGATCACGATCACGGAACCAGCAGGGTGAAAACCCATAAACTATAATCGGGTGAAGAGAGATCTTGCGTTCCAGTGAAAGCAGATCTTGACAGGCGCAAAGGAGTTGGATGGTGCCTGCTAATCTGTCGGCAACCAACTGCGAGGATCGAAATATTGCCATGGATCAAAATGAATTCCGCTTCGATTATTCTAAATTCCCGAAGTCGCTGGAGCTCAGTCTGCCGCATGAACTGTACGAGCTTCTTTGCAGGCAGGCCGCAGCAAGTGGTCGCTCCATCGATGAACTGATTCTGGAGATTCTCAACCGCTTCATTGATCCGCAGCAAGGCGAAGTTCCGGATGTGCAGAGCACAGATCCGGAGCTCTGACCAGACTCTGGCCAGGCTCTGAGCAGGCTTTCACCAGATCACGAAGCGGTCACTCAGCTCAGGAGGCTCGATCAGCTTCCGCTGAGCAGGTCCGGGCGCACCTGGAAAACCCGGGATTCCTGGCGTGCCAGCTGATAGCGGGTGAATTCGGAGGGATCCAGGGCATAGCGACTCTTCAGGTTCTGGAGCTCCTGAAGCATGGATTGCAGAACGGGATGGTTATCGTTCAAGTGTTGCCTGAGATCGTTGAGCAAATCTTAAGGGCGCCGCCGCGTGTTTTGGTTGATTTGTGAGCACAGGCACACCGTTTAATTTGAAACTTGTATTCAAATGAAATACATCGTCTGGTTCTGAGCCAGTTCGTCTCTCCGGTCCAGCAGAGACTGGAGGGTCTCGCCGTTGAGGATGCCCTGGTGGGTTTCCCTCAGTCTCTGTCTCAGGCCCAGAACCGCCTCGGCTTCCGCTGTTGCCTGGCTTGAACGGCGGTTCGGCGGGGGCTCGCCCTCCAGGCACTGAACCACCTCAGACAGTCTGATTTCGGCGGGAGCCCGTGCCAGCTGATACCCCCCGCGAGGGCCGCGGATGCTGCGAAGGATCGCCGACCTCCTCAGATTCGTGAGCATCTGTTCCAGGTAACGGTCGGGGATCTGTTGGCGGGCCGCGATCTCGCCGACCTGCAGCACTCCCCCCTGGGAGTGGACTCGGGCCAGTTCCAGCAGGGCCATCAGTCCGTATTGGGTCTTGGCGCTGAACACGGACCCTCCATCCCCGATGCTCGATTGGAGTGTGCCAGGCATCGGTTTTCTCCGGGCTCTGCCGTTCGAGGCCGTTTCAGGCCACACTTTCAGCAGTGGCTGGAGCTGTGATGGGCATTCGCCGGCAGATGGCGCGCTGGATCCGAAGGTTCGGCGATGCGCTCGATCCCTTGCGAGCCACGCCCCTGCCTGGCGTGATGGCCAAGCCATTCAGCCAGGGTGAGCTCGATGTGGCCCCGGCCGCCGACTCCGGCAGCACTCCCTCCGGTCCCTGGCAGGGAGTCCGGGAAAGGGCGCTTTCCAAGAGTCTTCAGACCCTTCGCCAGGAAGCTCTCTATGCCATCGGGGCCTTCCATGCTGCCCACACGGCAGCTGCGGCTGTCTTCGATGACCGCCGGCTCTCAGCCGCCGTATCCCGCCGCTGTGGAGATCGGGTCACGGACGAGGTGCTGGAGAAGCTGGCGCAGGCCAGTGCTGTCTGGCACAGGGATGCAGCAGCTCTCGGGATGGCTCTGAGCGCAGTGGGGGCTGCGGAGGTTCCGGATCTGATCCTCACCGAGGCTCTTGAGGCAGATGAAGAGGAAGCCGAGGCGCTGGCTGCAATGGTGGAGGGGTATGAAGTTGAGCTCAGCCGCCAGATGCTTCAGGAGGGTGTCCGCAGTCCGTCGGAGGAGGATTAGAGGCCGGGGCGGCCATGGCTCAGCGGGCCCGGAGGCCACAGCGTCAGCCTCTTCACGAGCTGTTACAATGTCGGTAACGTTTCTCAACGTCCCCCATGGCTGACAACGCTCCCCGCTTCGGTTTCGTCGGTTTCGCGGAAACCTGGAATGGCCGTCTGGCCATGCTTGGTTTCGTGATCGGTCTGGCCACCGAGCTGCTCACCGGTCAGGGCATCCTCTCTCAGATCGGCCTCGGCTGATCAGACTCCGGCCCTCGGTCAGCCCTCGGGTTTCCCGGGGGCTTCTTCCTTTCTGGTGTTCCATGCCTCGCCGCTCCAAGTCAGAGCCTCCTTCCGCTCCCTTGCCCGGCCTGCCCGGTCCAGCGGTTGTCAAGTTTCAGATCCTTGCCGCGATGCTGCTTCCCGTGCTTCTGCTCGGCTTCTGGTTGCAGCGCCAAGGCTTCTGGTGATTCGGTAGCTGTTCCTTCCCCGCTTCTGAGAATCGCGCTGCACAGTCTTCGCCACGACGCCAGCGATTTCCTTGCTGCCCAGCAATGGTTCCCCTGCATTGGAGGTTCATTCCCGACCTTCATGCTCCATCGAGACCGCCGCGGAAATTGAGCGACGCCTCCAGTCAGCAGGTATTTCACTCACTCTCGGTGGTGAGCCCACGTACGTTCCGGCTCTGCCTGAGGGCGCGGAATGGACTGTCGCCGCTGATGGCCCAACAAAACTGTCCCTGGCCCGAGCTCTGGCCAGGGAGATCAGAACACGCAGCTGGCCTCAATCCACCCTTCTGCTGTGTCCGGGCAAGCGCTACGACGGCGAGTTGAATCCCCGCTGGGTGCTGCGGCTGGTGCGTCGCTGCAACGGTCAGTTGCTGGCTCCCTGGCCCACGCGGCCCGGGACTCCTCTCCGTGAGGATGCCGCTCTGAACTGGCTGGAAGGGCTGGCCGGCCAGCTTGGAGTCGTGCTCGATCCGGTCGCTCTGGTTGATCCGCTCGATGCCGACCGTCGGGTCTGGGCCATGAGTGTCTGGGAGAGCGACGACGGACTCCTGTGTTCGGCTCCATGGTCTCTTCCTCCTGGCCTTCGCCGCCTCAGTGCCGCGTCGGGTCCGGCCGGCCTGCGTCTGCCCCTCGAGCATCTGCCTGCCGGACGTCCCCGGCAGGTGCTCACTCTGGAGCTGGATGACCAGGGCTGGGGCCTGTTCCTGCCGCCGCTCAGCCGTGAACCGTTGGAACGTCTGCTGGCGGCGATCGCCGCTGAAAACCGTTGCCCGCTGCGCAGCACTCCTCTGGCTGAGCCCGAGTTCTCCGGCCTGCTCCCTCTCGATGTCGACAGCCATTGGCAGATCCTCGGCTTCACGCCTGATCCCGGTGTGCTGGAGGTGAACCTGCCGGTCTGTCGAACCTGGGCTGAATACCGCCACTGGCTCGAACGGCTCGAGGCGGCAGCGGCCACCGTGGGTCTTCGCAGCTGGAAAGTCGGATCCGGCGGCCGTGTCGAGGGGACGGGGGGTGGTAACCATCTGCTCTGGGGTGGTCTCAGCCTCGAAACCAACCCTTTTTTCCGTCGACCCGGCTGGTTGGTCGGCATCCTCCGCTTCTGGCAGCACCATCCCAGCCTTTCGTACCTGTTCTGTGGTCCCTGCGTCGGGCCGGCCTCTCAGTCGCCGCGCCCCGATGAGGCTCTGGGCAGCCTTGCTGAGCTCGAACTCGCCTATTCAACGCTCGAGCAGCTTGAGCCGGGCGTCGACCACCGAGGCCTGATCGGAGAAACCCTGCGTCACCTCCACGCTGATCGCAGCGGTAACAACCATCGCAGTGAGATCAGCGTTGACAAGTTCTGGAATCCGGGAGTGCCCTCCGGATGCCTGGGTCTGATCGAATTCCGGGCCCTGGAGTCGATGCCTCACACCGACTGGATGGCATCTGTCGCCCTGCTCTGGAGTGCACTGGCCACGCTGCTGCTCGATCCGCGCCAGCGGCCACGGTCGCTGCGGCCCTGGGGTGCTGACCTGCATGATCTTGCCCTGCTCCCTTCGGCCCTGGCCGACGACCTCCGAGCGATCCTGGCCCAGCTGGCCTGCTCCGGACTGCCGCTGGACCCGGCCCCGTTCGAGGCCATCTGGAACTGGCGGTTTCCTCAGCTTCTGGTCTGGCACGACGGTGCAGCCCGCCTGGAGGTGCGAGAGGCCCTCGAACCCTGGCCTCTGATCTGTGATGTGCCCAGGGAAGGGGGGTTCACGAGTCGCTTTGTGGATGCCTCCCTGCGCCGCTTTGAACTCAGCGCCAGTCCTGCCCTGCGCGAGCACTACGGCCTGCGCCTGAATGGTCGTCCGCTCCCCTGGCCGGAAGGTCCCCTGGCGGTGCGCTACCGGCAGCATCGCCTCTATCCCTGCCTTCATCCCGCGATCGCCCCTCACCTGCCTCTGCAGCTGGAGCTGCACACCCTGCAGACCTCAGACTCCGCTTCTCCTGATTCCCCTTCCCTGCCACGGGCCCGCTGGCAGCTCCTGGATCCCGATGGGGCCTTCCAGCCTGCGGATGACCAGCCGCCATGGCCCGTCCAGGTCGAGCCATGGCGGCTCGCTCCCGGCAGTGGCTCCACGGTGGATCTGCGTCTCTGAGTGGATCTGCGTCCCTGACAGGTGAGCGCCGCCCTTCGTCCGCTCAGCGGCCCGCGGCCCGGCTGCTCCACCGGCATGGGGTGCGAGGGAGGAGGTGATGCACCGCGTGGATCACAACACCCCAGATGAGCAGATCCGGATCGTCGTGCTGCACAGGAATCGCCGGGATGCCGGGGTCGGCTGCCTCCAGCTTCCAGAGGGTGCCGCAACGCGCGCGCACCAGCCAGCGCAGCACAAAGCGTCCCTCGTGGACCGCCACCACCACCGTTCCCGGGACCGGGCTGAGGCTGCGGTCGATCACCAGCAGATCGCCGTGGTGGATGCCTGCCTCGCGCATCGCATCACCGCTGACCCGCATCAGGAAGGTGGAAGCGGGGCGGGGCATCAGCACCACATTGAGGTCGATCATCGCCTCCACGTAGTCAGCGGCCGGGCTTGGGAAGCCGGCCTCCACGGCCTCACCGGCCAGGGGTATGGGCACGTCCGCCGGTTCCGCCGCACAGGGCCCAAGCCAATGGAGATCACCTCCCAGATCCGCCCAGAACTCCGCCACGGTCGTCGATCAGATCCCCGGACACTAGTGCGCCTGTACTTCTTCTGCGCGGGTCCGGGTGCTCAGTCGCCGCAGCCGCGTCGGATCACCTCGGCACGCAGGGCATCCAGTTCGGGATCGGAAGGGATTTCAGGATGAAAAAGCAAAGCCCAGGCCAGAGGCACATCCTCCTTCAGCAGCGCCTCTTCGATCGCCAGTCCCCAGGCGGTCGCTCGCTCTCCCAGGCTGCGCACCAGGGCTGTGGCTTCCAGCATCCGCTCCATGGGAGCACCCCTGAGTTCCACGTAGGCATAAGACCCCTCCGGCGCCAGCTGCGGCCGCAGGCCGATCAGCACCTGCTCGCCAGGAGCGATCGGGGCGACAGGCCAGTCCATGGGGCCCAGGAACGTCTCATCCTGGTTGGCCCGTCGCTGCCAGATCGGCTGACCCGCCCGCTCGATCCGGACCTCCACGAGGGGTTCGACCACCACAAGCCGCGGCGACCCGAGGGGCACGGTGCCGCGGGCGTCGCCCTGGGAGAGGGCCTCGACCCGGGGCGCCACCACGCAGACAGCTGCCGGAAGTTCGGAGCCACGCAGGGCGGAGAGAGCCAGAGCCAGTGCCAGCAGCATCAGGCCGGACCCAGCGAGGATCGAGGCGATTCCATCGGCTGATGGTCGTGATTCCGTGGATCGTTCAGCAGCGACCCGCCACAGCTCGAACCGTTCCCGGCTGTGCAGCCAAAGCAGTGGTCGGCCACGTTCACCGGGTCGCCCTGAGGATCCCAGTGCAGCAGGTGGCGCAGGTGACGGGGCTGCGGGGAGGAGCGGCCAAGCTGCTGATTGAAGTCACAGTCGAAGAGCTCCCCGCGCCAGTCGACGCTGATCAGGGTGCGGCACATCACGAGAGGAAGGTTGGCATCGCGATGGCTGCGACGGAGCAGCGCCCGGTAGGAATCCAGCCCGTTGCAGGCCCGAAGCGAGTCGGCAAAGCGCTGGATGGGCATGTTGGTGAGCACATAAAGATCGTTGAACACCACTCCGTGCTCCTCGAAGAGCACCTGCCTGTAATCAGCCTCCAGCCGGACCTGTGGAGGGGGGAGGGTCGGACCCTGGGGATTGAAAACCAGGTTGAGCTTCCGTCCTGATTCCTCATGGCCGTAGCCGAGAGCATTGAGCCGCCGCAGGCCGGCAAGGCTGCGTTCAAACACGCCACGTCCCCGTTGCTGGTCGACGTTGGCTTCCAGATAGCAGGGCAGGGAGGCCACCACCTCAACGTTCTGCTCCGCCAGAAAGGCCGCCAGCGTCTCCTGACCGGGTTCCTGCAGGATCGTGAGGTTGCAGCGATCGATCACGGCCACTCCGAGCTCCCGGGCCTGATGAACCAGATGGCGAAAGCCCGGATGCAACTCCGGGGCTCCACCTGTGATGTCGAGCGTCGAGAGGCCGCGGGCCCTGAGAACGTCGGGAATCAGGGCCAAGGTGTCCGCGTCCATCATTTCGGTGCGAAACGGGCCGGCGTTGACATGGCAGTGGCTGCAGGCCTGGTTGCAGCGATAGCCGAGGTTCACCTGAAGGGTGGTGAGCCGGGAGCGGCGGACAGGAGGGAACGGGGCGACCGAGGCCGGATCACGGTGGCTTGTCAGATCTGTTTCGTCGTTCACCCGATCCGGATTCTCAGAGTTGCATTCTGTGTGGATCATGACGCTCTGCCCGATGACGAATCTGCTCGTGATGGCCGCCAGCCATGGGGAAAACCTCAGGCTGGCCCAGCGCTTCGCAGCGGCCGGCGCCGCCAGGTCCCTGTCGGTGCAGGTGCTGGATCTCACCGCTGTCGACCTGCCTCTGTTCACGCCGCGCGCACAGGCGGTCGGTCTGCCGTCCGCTCTGCCGGCTCTGCGTCAGCAACTGCTCAGCGGCGAGCGCTGGGTGGTCTGCAGCCCCGAGTACAACGGCTCCATTCCTCCGGTGCTCACCAGCGCCATCGCCTGGCTTTCGGTTCAGGGGGATGACTTCCGGGCTCTCTTCAATGGCCGCCCGATCGTGATCGCCAGTCACTCGGGTGGAGGGGGGTACACGATGATGGCGGCCCTGCGCCTTCAGCTGGCCCATCTGGGGGCCCATGTGGTGGGTCGCCAGCTCGTGAGCAGCAGCAACAATCCAGCCCGGGATGACTCGATCGATGACCTGGTGCAGCGTCTGCAGCACCTTGCCGTGCTCAACAGCTGAGGGCCGGCGCCATCGCAGCATGGGAGGACGGTGTTCCCGGTGGTGTCCATGCTGCAGCCTCCCCGCGGTTATCGAACCCTCAGCTGGCTCGGCCTGGGGGCCAACATCCTGGCCATCCCCGTGGGAGTGGCCCTGATCCTGATTGAGCCCCATTGGCGCACCGCGAACCTTGCTGTAGGGGTGGGAGCTCTGCTCCCCACGGCTGTGGTCGGGATCGTCGCCAGCACAGCCCTGCTGCGCTGGCGGGCATGGGGACAGATTGTGGCCATCGTGGCCCTGTCGATGAGCCTGGCGCTGAGCCTGCCCTACGGAATCGTGCGGATGGCGCTGGTCAGTGAGGGACGTGGCCTGACGGCCCTGCTGGCAACCGTGATCTGGGTGGCGAATCTTGCCGCCCTCGTGTTCTGGTGCCAGCCCCGGATCAGAAGCTATCTGGTGTGACCCGCAAAGGAGCCTGCGGTGGGCAGCTAACGCACTTCAGGTGCTCAGGCAAGCACCCAATGTGTTGTGAAGGTGACAGTCTCTTGCGTTCTGTCCGATCACAATGAAAACTCCCGTGCCCGTTGGAGGTCCATGACAAAGATCCGTCAATACCGCCTGGTGGATGTTGAGGGCGCTCCCCATCCCGTCCTTGACGACCTTTACGAGTCCCTGGATGCAGCCTGGAGTGAGGCCGTCTCGTGGTGGAATCAGCAGTTCGACAGTGCCGCCGGCCCCGTGGAAATCGGTGTGGAGGTGAGCACCGTGAGTGGAAGCTGGCGCACTCTGCGTCATCCCGGCAGTGGGCTTCAGCCCATTTCGCCGATCCGTTGAATTCCCTCGGCTCAGGGATTCAGGGTGATCACGCTGTCTGGCAGGGGTGGCGGCAAGAGCAAGGGGGGCAGATGGGGTGTGGGATTCAGTGCCGTGATCTCCCCTGAACGGAGCCGCAGTTCGAAATGCAGATGCGGTCCGGTTGCGGAACCGCTGCTCCCCACCCGAGCGATCACGGCTCCGGCCTCCACCTGATCACCCGGCGTCACTTCCGCGTCAAGCAGATGGGCGTAAAGGGTTTCCAGGCCCTGGCCATGGTCGATCAGAACACAGAGCCCGTAGGCGCCCAGAGACTCCACCAGCCTCACTTCGCCGGCCCGGGCTGCAAGCACCGCGGTCCCTTCATCGGCCGCCAGATCAATCCCTGTGTGCATCCGCCAGGCTGAGCGGCTCTCGCTCCAGCGCCACCCCCAGGGGTCGATCTGAAGGGCAGGGAGCTCCAGGGGATAAAGCAGCCCGAGCGATCTGAGCTGTGTTGGCTCAGTGACGGATCGTGCCAGGGCCAGCTTGGGAGCGAGTTCAGCAGGCAGCAGATCGGCCACCTGGGTCTGGCTGGGGACCTGTTCAGGGGGGGAATGGCGGTGCAGGGCAGGCCCCGGGGAGGCCAGTGCTGACTGCAGCCCCAGACCGCCCAGCAGAAGGAGTCGGTACCCGTGCGCCGAGTTCACCAGCGGTCGCTGAAACTGTGGATCCGAAGCGTGCCGAATCCCAGAGGGGTCGGCCAGGGATCAGGGCCCGCCGGGAAAGCTGTCACACGGAACATGTAGGTGTCGGCCTGGGAAGGATTGGCCCAGGGTTTGAGAACCACCGTCACCGTGCTTCCCGGCGCAATCGGTTCCGGGAAGCTGATCTGAAAACGACGCAGGTCCTGATCGAACTCGGCTGTGACCGGCACCGCGGGCCCTTCCGCCCGGGGGCGTCCGAGGAAGGCGTGGGTGCGCTGCAGCGAGAATGGAAACTGCCTGTCCACTCCACGGGTCTGCTGGATCTGGAGCGCTCCCAGAGAGGCACCGGCTCCGGGATCGAGCTCCACGGTGAAGTAGTACTCGGCCAGAGGGTCGCCGACGGTTGTTCGGTAGCTCACCAGATCCACGGACCAGGGTGGACGGGTGAAGGAGGTGGAGCCGTTGAGCTCTTCGGCCCCCACCGGGGCTCCTGGAACAGCGAGGGTGAGCCCCAGCAGGGTCCCCCAGAGCAGACGCGAGGCCATTCGACACGACAGTGGCAGCGCGAACCCTAGGCAGCGTTGATCTGGGGTCTGTTCAACGCCTATCGCAGGAAGGGACGTGGGTCCTGGTCGCGTCGATGCAGAGCGGGAATCGGCTCGCCCGAAGCCTCGGGAGCGGCTGGATCAAGCCGTGCCGTGCTCTCCAGAGCCTGCCGCAGGCGGCGGGCGGCAGCGAGGGGCATGTCACGGGGGACGCTGATGCGGTCACGCAGGTGGCGCAATCCGGCGGCACTGCCGGGTGGCGGAGCTACCGACTCACCGGAGACCAGCCTCGAGAGAGCGCTGCGCAAAGCTGGATCAAAGGCCTCCGGAGGCAGGGGATTCCGCTCAACAAGCGGCCCTCGGTGTCTCAGAACCCGGTTCAGGGCAACGGATTTCGCATCGACCGGCTCGGGCTGGGAAGTTTCCGGATCGAACAGGCCGGGCCCCTCGATCGGCCAGGGTCCGTGATCGATTCGCGCGGCCAGAAGCTGCTGGGCCCTCTCGCCGCTGGCGAAGCAGCCGCCCATCTGTGGGGGCAGATCATGGGCGTGGGTGTGGAAATCGCTCTGCGTGCCGAGGTAGGGGGTCCGAAGTTCGAGAGCACAGAACCAGCGATGGATGGCCGGGTGCTCCCAGCGGAGTCCGTAACCCTTGTAATAGGTGAGGGAGGCATTCATTCGCTCCAGGTAGGGCACGAAAACCAGATCAGCGCTGCACAGGTCTGCCCCCATCAGAAAGGCGCCCTCCCGAGCCTCCAGCGCCTGCTCCAGTGAATGGGCCAGACGGCGGAACACGTCGCGAGCACTGGAATCCGAGGCAGGGCTGTGCTGATGGCAAAGCCACTGGCACCAGGCTCGGAACAGCTGACGCTCCAACTGGCGCAGCGCCAGCACCTCCGGGTCGTAGAGGGCCGGGCCCCGACTGCCGAAGGCCGCTTCCAGGGCTTCAAGAATCCGATCGCTCTCGGTGATCAGGCGGTCGTCCAGCTGCAGAGCCGGCAACATCCCCGAGGGAACCAGCTGCCTGTACCAGCGTTCCTTTTCGCCATAGCAGAACATCGTGACCTTG
Source organism: Cyanobacteriota bacterium (assembly GCA_035285465.1). Lineage (GTDB taxonomy): Bacteria > Cyanobacteriota > Cyanobacteriia > PCC-6307 > Cyanobiaceae > UBA5018. The sequence continues at coordinate 742 of JAYKHC010000059.1, read as the reverse complement.
CGGATCCGGTACGGAATGCGGCGTTCCTCCAGCCAGAGCCACACCTTCTGGCAATAGGGACACCAGGCGTGGTGATCGCGGAACAGGGTGACGCGCACCTCGCTTTCCGCTCCCCCGAACAACCGCAGACAAGCCTGGGCATTGGTGGGGCCGTTGACCCGGTCGGGCTCGGGGGCAGCATGGGCCTGCAGGTCCTCCCAGCTCAGGGGGGCAGCAGTCATGGCAGCACAGCACGGTGGAGCTGATCCTGGCGCGACTCGCGCCTGCCGGGGGCAATTCCTAGGCTCAGGCTGAGACAAGGCCCCTACTCTTCAATGTTTGACGCCTTCACCAAGGTCGTTGCCCAGGCTGATGCCCGCGGCGAATTCATCAATGCCGGTCAGATCGATGCTCTGGCTGCCATGGTTGCTGACAGCAACAAGCGCATGGATGCCGTCAACCGCATCACCTCCAACGCTTCCGCCATCGTCACCAATGCTGCCCGTGAGCTGTTCGCTCAGCAGCCTGCTCTGATCGCCCCCGGCGGCAACGCCTACACCCACCGCCGCATGGCCGCTTGCCTGCGCGACATGGAGATCGTTCTCCGCTACATCACCTACGCCGCCTTCACCGGTGACGCTTCGGTGCTGGAAGACCGTTGCCTCAACGGCCTGCGTGAGACCTACCTCGCCCTCGGCGTCCCCGGCGCTTCCGTCGCTGAAGGTGTCCGCAAGATGAAGGACGCCGCCATCGCCATCGCCAA
>JAYKHC010000058.1:0-6556 GCA_035285465.1 Cyanobacteriota bacterium | reverse complement strand
TGGCGCGATGCCGCCAGGCTCGGTCAGAGCTGTCGTGCCGCCGGTCTCACGCTGCTGAGTCTTGATCTGTTGATCGGGAGCCTCGCCATCCACCACCAGGCCACGTTGGTCAGCTTCGATCGCGACTTCGAGGCCATGGCACGGGTCAGTGACCTGTGCGTTCAGGTGCTGGAGCGCGTGGGCTGAATGGTTCAGCGCAGCATCCACGCCAGGGCGAGCACCGTTGCTGCACCGAGCCCCCAGGTGCTCCATGTCCAGATGCGCCGCCAGCGGCGGATGGAGTGGCTGAAGTCGTCTTCCGTGCCGCGCCGCACCACGAACAGTCCGCCCTCCTGTGCAGCGTGCAGCTGCAGGCTGCCGCTGGCATCGCTGCACTCCGCTACCACCAACACAGCGCCCCCGGCCCGCAGCAGGGCTTCCACGCGGCGGGTACCGAGCTGTCTGGTGATCCCGGTGTTGGCGGCGATGGGTGGATCCACCTGGCTGAACACGGTTTCGAGCTCAAGCTCCGCGCCTTGAGGGATCACCGGCAGGCTCAGCCCGCCTTGCTGCAGGGCAAACGGGCAGCGCCGCTCCAGTCGCTCCAGGGTTTCCTCGCGCCGCTTCCAGGTCACCTCCGTGGTGCGGTTGCCCTCGCTGTCGGTGCTGGTGCGCTCCTCGCGCACCTCCAGGAGCGCCGTGGTGGTGTTGGTGAAGGCCACGCAGGGCTCCCCGCTCCAAGGGGCCGTGAGGGGGGCCGCGCACACCAATTCGCCGGTGAGCTTCACCCGCTCGCGGAAGGCACCAGCTCCCAGCTGCTCCGCCACAGCGGCCTGCAGCTCAAGCAGCTCAGCCACGCTGGAGCTGCGGGCCTCCAGCAGGTGTGCAAGTTTGCGGGCTTGATGGCGCCGGGCCAGGCCGCTGCCGATCGCCCCTGCACCCAGCAGCGCCGGCAGCAGCAGAGCCGCCTCCACCTCAGACTTTTTCGAAGGCCAGCAGGCGCGAGAAGTAGAAGGGGGCCTGATTGAGGCTGCGGCGCTTGAGCACGAAGCCAGCTTCCTCGGCGGCCTTGACGATGCCGGCCTCTTTGAGCGTGTAGGCGCGGGTGGTTTTACTGGGCCCTGGGAACAGCTGGCCGATGCCTTTGAGCAGGGCCAGCAGCGGCGTGTAGGGCGCGAAGCTCACGATCAGGTGCTGTTCGGCCATGCCGGCCAGGTGGCGCACCATCGTCTCGGCCGGGGCCTGCGGGTAATGGATGAACACATCCAGGCAGATCACGGTGTCGTAGCGACCCACCAGGCTTTCCAGGTCGGAGGCGCTGAGCTGCAGCTGCTCGCGGCCGATGCCGGCCTCGCAGGCGCGGCGGCGGGTCTCGTTCACCATCGCCTCCGAGAGGTCGCTGGCGGCAATCGAGCCGGCACCCAGCTGGGCCAGGGGAATCGAGAGGCTGCCCACGCCGCAGCCAGCGTCGCAGAAGCTGCGGCTGCCCAGGTCGCCCTGCTCCTTCAGCCAGGCCAGCACGTTGTCCACCGTTTTCTGGTGGCCGATGCGGATGTTGCGCTGCACCTTGTTCACGTCGTCAGACGAGCTGTAGATGCGGTTCCAGCGGTCGAAGCCGGTGCTCTCGAAGTAGGACTTGACCTCGGCTTTTTCGGCGGCTGTGTCGGCGGCTGTAGGCATCGAGAGCGGCCAGGGGCCTCGGGATGGGCCGGATCCTAAAGATCGCCGCCGAGACCCGCCGGCCTGTCCGCCCGCCGCCAGCTGAGCCCATTCTCTGTCGCACTCCAGCGCAATGTTTCCGCCAGAGGCATCCCCAGCAGCTGATCGCGGCACGGGCGCACGTCACCCAGAACCCGTCGCGGCACCAGGGTGGCGGCTGCGATCGCTTGCTCCGCAGGCGTACCCCAGCTGTTCAGGCGTCGCACGCCCTCCAGCAGCGGCAGCGTCACGCCTGCCAGGGTGCCGTCCTCCAGTCGGCAGCTGCCCTGCTCCACCAGCAGCACCCGCTCGTCCCAGCGGTGGCGTCCTTCCCCGAGGCCATAGGGGGCGAGGGCATCGCTCACCAGCACCAGCTGCTCGGGAACCAGGCGCTGCAGCAGCACGGCCATGGTGGGTGCCACGTGGATCCCATCAGCGATCAGCCCCAGGGCCACATCGCCACGACGGCAGGCCGCTGCTACCGGTCCCGGAGCACGGCGGTGCATGTCCGGCATCGCATTGAAGGTATGGGTGAGCATCGTCACGCCTGCCTGGAAGGCGATCTCGGCCTGGGTTTCGGTGGCCGCACTGTGTCCCAGGCTCACCACGATCCCGAGCTCCCGCAGGCGTTGGATCACCGCTCCGGCATTCTCCAGTTCCGGGGCCAGAGTCACCAGAGCGATCTGGTCTTCAAAGCCCGCGATCCGTTCGGCCAGGGCCTCCAGGCTCGGAGCACAGAGATGGGAACGGGGGTGGGCCCCGCGCCGTTCAGGGGCCAGAAACGGGCCCTCCAGGTGGGCTCCAAGCAGTTGACACCGGCCGGGCTCGTGCCCTTCCCGCGCCTGGCGCAGCACCGCGAGGGCCTGTCGCAGCGCCGTCACCCCGCAGGTGACCAGCGTGGGGCAGATGGCCTCCACTCCATCGCGCCAGAGCAGCTCCAGCAGGGCCTTCAGCTGGGGCAGGTCAGCGGGCGTCAGTTCCGGGAAGGCCAGGCCCAGCCCGCCGTTGATCTGCAGATCCAGCCCCGCTGGGCTGAGCCAGTCGCCGTGCCAGTTCTCCCCGGCGGCTGCACCCCCAGCAGCAATCGGCTCCAGCACGGCGATCAGGCCGGCCGCGTCCACGGCCAGTCGCCAGCGTTGCTGGCTGTCATGACGGCAGCGACGGGCGCGGGGTAGACGGACGTTGCTGATCCAGCGCATGGCGGGCGCTCGGGAGAGAATGACAACATCCTCCGACCGCTGGAGCTCCTTGGGCGCAATCCCCGCTTCCGATCTGCCCACGGCGACCCCACAGGTGGCCGTGGTGATGGGCAGCGACTCGGATCTGCCGACGATGGCGCCGGCGGTTGAGCTGCTCGAGGGCTTCGGGGTGGCCTGCGAGGTGCGTGTGCTCTCGGCCCATCGCACGCCGCTGGAGATGGTGGTCTTCTCCCAGGAGGCTGCGGCCCGGGGCCTGAAGGTGATCATTGCCGGGGCCGGCGGGGCGGCCCATCTGCCCGGGATGGTGGCTTCGCTCACCAGCCTGCCGGTGATCGGCGTGCCGGTGCAGACCCGCGCTCTCTCCGGAGTGGATTCCCTGCATTCGATCGTTCAGATGCCCGCTGGCATCCCGGTGGCCACGGTGGCGATCGGGGGCGGTCTCAACGCCGGCCTGCTGGCGGCCCAGATCCTGGCCACCGCCGATCCGGCTCTGGCGGAGTCGTTGAGCTGCTACCGCGCCGAGCTGCATCGGCAGGTGCGTCTCAAGGATGGTCGGCTTCAGCAGCTGGGCAGCGCCGCTTACCTGGCCCAGATGGGCTGAAGCAAAAGGAGAGCCCCGATGCTCGAGCCCCTGGTTCTGCCCCCATGGCTTCGGTTTGGCCTGGCCTTGCCGCTGCTGGTGCTCAACCTCTGGGTGCTGCGCCAGCTTCTGCTGCCGCTGGCGCCGTTCCCGGCGCTTTTTCTCACCGCAGCGTTGCTGGCTTTTCTGCTCAACATTCCCAGCCGCTGGCTTGCCGACCGCGGACTGCCCCGCCCCCTCGCCCTGCTGCTGGTGCTTGGGCTGGGATCGGGGGCCATGGTGCTGGCAGCCCTCTGGTTGGTGCCCAGGCTCGTGCTGCAGCTCGAGGAGCTGATTTCCGCTCTGCCAGGCTGGCTCGTTCAGGCTGAAAACCTGCTGGATCAGTTGCAGGAGTGGGCCGCCAGCAGGGGGCTGTCCACCGATTTCACCGACCTCAGCAGCGACCTGATCAGCCGTGCCAGCAGGGTCGCCAGCCAGCTCAGCCAGCGACTGCTGAGCCTGCTCGGGGTCACCCTGGGGATCACGGTGAACACAGTGATCGTGCTGGTGCTCAGCGTCTTTCTGCTGCTGGGCGGTGAGCGGATCGTGGCCGGGTTGGCCGATTGGTTGCCACCGGCGCTGCGGCCTCTGGTGGTGGGCACCCTGCAGCGGACTTTCAGTGGCTATTTCGGTGGCCAGGTGCTGCTGGCGCTCATCCTCTCAGGCCTGCAGATGCTTGTGTTCACGCTGCTGGCCATTCCCTACGGCGTGCTGTTTGCCGTGGCAATCGGCCTCACCACGCTGATTCCCTACGCGAGTGCCGTGTCGATCGTGCTGATCTCGCTGTTGCTGGCCCTTCAGGACCCACGCCAGGGGCTGGAGGTGCTGGCTGCGGCGATCACGGTGGGCCAGGTGGTGGATCAGGTGATCCAGCCGCGGTTGATGGGCAGCATCGTGGGATTGCAGCCGGCCTGGCTGTTGATCAGCCTGCCGATCGGGGCACGCCTGGGCAGCCTGCTCGGGCTGGGCGAACTGCTCGGTCTTCTGCTGGCGGTGCCGGTGGCCAGCTGCGGCAAGACGTTTCTGGATGTCTGGGCTCAGCGGTTGCGGGCGGGGGAGCTGGTGGAGGGCGAGGGCTGACGAGGATTCACGGCCGCATCGGCCAGGCGTGGCCTGGCCCTCCGTGGGTCCGGCCGAGGCCCTGATGGGCCGATGCGGCAGGGTGAACTCAGGGGACGTCGCGCAGCCTGGCGCATCAGGCTGAGGTCACCGGCGCGTGATGGCCACCTCCAACTCCATTGCCGCCGCCACCGCCACCGCCGCGACGGCTCCACAGCTGCCAGCCCGCCGTGGCAAGACCGCTGCCGAGGGCCAGCACCAGCAGGTCGCGCAGCCAGCTGGGCAGGTCGGCGCCGGGGCGTTCCGGCAGCGGCTTGCCCTTGGGATCGGGGCCGTAGGCCACCTGGCAGGCGGCGTTGAGCAGCTGCGCCTGGGCCGCGGTGCTGGGCACCTGGCCATCGAGCAGGCCCGCCTGGCAGTTCGCGGCGCCCTTGACCGGTGGACTGCCGGCGACGGCATAACTGAAATCGGCGCCGCTGCTGCCCACCGAATCGACCGTGGCGTAGTTGAGCTGGTAGTCGCTGCCGGGCACCTCGATCACCGTCTGCTGCTGGGAGGCGGCGTCATCGACCAGCGAGGTGATCACATCGGCGCCGGCCAGGGCGGCGAGGCCCCAGCCCGGTGAAGCGCTGCCCCACCAGCCCCAGCTGCCAGGGTTCCAGCTGTACCAGCCGTAGCCCCAGGGCCTGCTGCCCCAGTAGCCGCCGTTGGCCCAGTCGTTGTTCCAGCCGCCGACATTGCGGTTGTAGAAGTTGAAGCCGGGTGAGCCGGGGCCGTTGTTCCAGCCGCCGTTCCAGCGGTTGTTCCAACCACCGTTCCAGCCCGGCCGGTTGAAGCGCTGGAACTGGGCGGCGGAGATGTTGTGGCCGCTCCAGGCGGTGCGGCTGGCGGGGCCATAGAGGGGATGGCTGCCGCTGTAACCCAGATGCAGAGCGCGGTCGGCAGGTGGGTCAGCGGTGATCCTGCCGGCTGCGGGTTCCTCCCTGGGCGCAGCAGGGGCCTGTCGCTCGACGGGTGCCGCATGCTCCACCGGGGCTGGTTGTGGCGCTGGAGCCGCTTCGGCCCGCGGAGCACTGAAGCGGTAGGCGCGCCCACCGCCGCCACCCCCATCCCAGTGGCCGCCGCCCCCGCCCCGGGCCGAGGCCCGCAGGGGCAGGGCGCTGAGGCCGCAGAGAAGGGCGAAGCCCAGAGTCAGGCTGGTGAAACGGCGCGGTCGGCGCATGGCGGCGGGTACAGGGAAACGGGACAGGCCGGTGGCCATGGGCCTTGGATGGGTCGCCGCCGGGCTGACGTTCAACAGTGTGCCGCTCGCGGCCTCAGGCGTCGACGGCGGCCGGGATCACCTCGTTGCTCTGCAGGTAGCCCAGCACCTGAGCCACGCAGGCCTCCAGGTCCTGCGCACCGGTGTCGATGCGCAGTTCGGGGTTTTCGGGGTCCTCGTAGGGGCTGGAGATGCCGGTGAACTCCTTGATCTCGCCGGCGCGGGCCTTGGCGTAGAGGCCCTTGGTGTCGCGTTGTTCGCACACACCCAGATCGGCGGCGCAGTGGATCTCGATGAAGTCGCCGGCTTCCACCAGGGCCCGGGCCCGGTCGCGGTCGCTGCGGAAGGGCGACACGAAGGCGGTGAGCACGACGACGCCGGCATCGAGAAACAGCTTGGCCACCTCACCGATGCGGCGGATGTTCTCCTCGCGATCAGCGTCGGAGAAGCCCAGATCGCTGCAGAGGCCGTGGCGCACGTTGTCGCCATCGAGCACATAGCAGGCCAGTCCCTGCTCGAACAGGGCCGAGTTGACGGCATTGGCCAGGGTGCTCTTGCCGGCGCCGCTCAGCCCGGTGAACCAGAGGATGGCGCTGCGGTGGCCGCGCTGGTGCGCCCGCGCCGCCCGCGTCACGGTGGAGTGGTGCCAGACGATGTTGGTGGCGGCCCCCTGGGTGGTCATGGCGCCATAGGGGGAACCGGTGGGGCTGGCGGTCATGGCGGGCTCAGGGCGAGGTGGTG
>JAYKHC010000057.1:0-3543 GCA_035285465.1 Cyanobacteriota bacterium | reverse complement strand
GCTGCGGCGGCCTGGATCGACCCCTGGCGGCCGGTGCCCCGAGCCTTGATCACCCACGCCCACTCCGACCATGCTCGTGCGGGCTGCGGTGAGTACTGGGCGGTGGGCGCCAGTGAGGGGATCCTGCGCCAACGCCTTGGCGCATCCATCAACCTGATCCCGGTGAGCTACGGCCAGCTGCATCGCATCAGCGGGGCACGGGTTTCGTTTCACAGCGCCGGGCACGTGCTCGGCAGCGCCCAGATCCGCCTGGAGGCCGGCGGCGAGAGCTGGCTGGTGAGCGGTGACTACAAGCGCTGCGCCGATCCCAGCTGCGAGTTGTTCGAGCCAACCACGGCTGATGTGTTCATCACCGAGGCCACCTTCGGCTTGCCGATCTACCGCTGGCAGAGCGGTGAGGCGCTTGCGCGTCAGATCCTGCAGTGGTGGCAGGCGGCACCGGAGCGGCCCTCGATCCTGTTTGCCTATGCCTTCGGCAAAGCCCAGCGGTTGCTGGCTGAGCTGGCCGCCATCGGCGTGGGCGAATCCGGCAAGCCGGGAGCCGAGGGTCAGGAAATCCTGCTGCACGGGGCCGTGGAGGCGCTGATGCCGGCCTACCGCGAGGCGGGGGTGGTGCTGCCTCCAACCTTGCCGACGAGCGCCATCGCCCGTGGAGACAGCATGGCCGGCCGGTTGGTGATCGCGCCGCCCTCCGCTCACCGCTCGGTGTGGATGAAGCGCTTCAGGCTGCCGCAGACCGCCTTTGTGAGCGGCTGGATGGCTGTGCGCGGCGCCCGCCGCCGCCGTGGCTATGAACGCGGCTTCGTGATGAGCGACCATGCCGACTGGCCCGGCTTGATCCAGAGCGTGAAGGGCAGTTCTGCCCGCCAGGTGTACGTGACCCACGGCAACAGTCACGGCCTGGCTCGTTACCTGCGCGAGGTGGAAGGGATCAGCGCCGAGCCCCTGGAGGGGGCCTTTGCCTCTGAGCGGGGCGACAGCGGCCAGACCCATGCGGATGAGCGTGGGCTGCCAGGCGCCGAGATCTAGGCAACTCGCCCCCGAAAACAACGCCCGCCGGCCCAGCGTTGCGGATTAAGGGCCGGCCGGCCTGAAGCGCCGCCGTTCCCAGGCCTGCAGCCGCTGGTCGGCCCCGAAGGTGATGCTGATCAGATCGAAGCGATCGGCCGCCAGCCGGCAGCCCACCTGCAGGTCAAAGGCGCCGGCGGGCAGCCACTCCGGAACGGCGAACACCAGGCCGTCGACGCAGCCCGCCACCAGGGGCAACCCGCCTCCGGGCAACTTCTCCAGGAACACCCCCGGATTGAAGGGGGTACAGCACTCGGGCTGAGGGTCGTGGCAGGGCCAGACCCCGGGCTCCAGGCGCTCCAGCAGCCCGGGCCAGCCCCGCTGCTCGGCCAGCAGCTCCTGCCAGGGCCGCTGCGGCCTTGGAGGCTCGGCGGCAGCCGCGAGGCTGCAGCGGAACGGCACCGCCCCCACCGCATCCAGCTGCCAGCTGGGAGAGCCCTGGCCGGGCGTGTCTGCATCGCGATCACGCCGCCCCCATAGGAGCACCAGCATCGAGCGGGAGCGCCAATCGGAGCCCTGCGCAAACAGGTTCAGCTCATGGCCGAAGCGGCTCTGCTGCGGATCCACCGCCAGGCTCGACTGGCCCCCGGCTCCTGTGAACTGCCAGCATTGGCCGGTGCTGTTGTAGCCCGCCCGGCTGAGAGGCAGGCGGCGGCGGCCCTCCGGGGCGAACAGCAGGCCTGAGCCGTCCCACACGCCGGTGTCGGCATCGCTGAAGTCGATCGCGTAGCAGGTGTCGTCGATCACCCGGCTGGGCTGCTCCAGGTCCAGCACGCCATGGCCGTCGCGCAGGAACCACTGGCTGCTGCCGCACCAGCGACCCTGGAAGTTGCGGCGGTTCAGCTCCCACTGCCGGTCATGACCACTGCAGCCAGGGGATCCGTCCATGTCCGATGGGGTCTGGATGCTGACCATCCTGCTGTTCCCACGGTCGGTCAAGCCTGGAGACGCCGGTCGAGCTGACGGATCAGGACGGGATCCTCCTCGAGGAGCCGGCTGCCAGCTGCGACCGCTCGCTGTGAGCTGGTGGCCTTCAGCTGAACAACCACCCCTGCAACAGGGGAATCGTGCCAAAGGAGGCTGCTGTATTCAGCAGAATGCAGAGCGCCAGGCGCTCCACATCCAGGCCCACCCGATCGGCGATCACAAAGGTGAGCAGCTGGGTGGGCATCGCACCCTCCAGCACCACGGCCTGCAGGTAGGGCGGCTCCAGGCCGATCCAGTGGGCGGCGGCGAGCACCACCAAGGGCGAAACCAGCAATTTGATGCTGCCGGCCAGCAGCAGGGGCCACGGCCGGAGCAGGCGGCGATAACGCAGGCCCATCCCCAGCGACAGCATCATCAACCCGGTCACCGTGTTGCCGAGGATGCGGGTGGCCTCCATCAGAAAGCCTGGCACTGGAATGCCGCTGCCGGTCCAGACAAGGGCCAGCACGATGGCCCAGAGCGCCGGCATCGTGACCACCGCGCGCAGGGCCTGACGCCAGATGCCGCGGCTCACCGTGCCCCTGAAGCTCTCGCCCAGCGCCACACCCATGCTGAGGTTGAGGGGCGTGGTGGTCACCTCGCTGAGAATCGCCACCTTGGCCACCTGCAGCGAAAGCCCAGGGAACAGACCCTGCAACACCGGCAGTCCCAGATAGGTGACATTGCCGAAGGCACTGGCCAGAACCAGAGCCCCTTTCTCCTCAGCAGGCATTGCGATGGGGCGAAAGAGCAGCAGCGCCAGCCCCAGGCAGCAGACCACGCCGATCCCCATCACCAGCGGGATCTGCACCATTTCAGGGCCACTTGGCACGCTGCAGATCACCCGGAACACCAGGGCCGGCAGGAACACATTCAGCACCAGCACGCCGATGCTGCGGCGAGCGGCTTCCACGTCGAAGTCGGGGAGCCCATAGCGCAGCAGGCTTCCGAGCAGAGCGATCAGGCCCAGGGCCAGCAGCACGTCAGCCAGGGCAACCTCCCGGTGTTGAGGGTGTGACCGAGGCCATGCCCATGGCCTGGCTCCGTCCATCTGAGGGATTCTCCGTCAGGATCGTGCTGCAGGCAGCCAGTGCCCCAGCCACGGGAGATCGGCCTCCGCAAGTGCATCGTCGATGGCGACAGTCAGGCTCTCGTCTTTCTGCCGCTGATGCTCGATTTGGGCGTCTACCCCCTCCTGCAGGCCTCCCTTTGTTGGATGGCTTTTGGTGAATCGTTAAAAACGCGTGGTTGATGACCAAGTTGAGGCAGGGTTGAGAACGTGCCCTTCCTTTAACCCCGTGCTTCAACGTTTTGATCGGGCTGATTTCGTATTGATTACGGCCATTTCTGAAGAACAAAAGGCGATGAAGAAGTGCTTCGGCGTTGGCTTTGAGGCCACGCTGCGTGACGGAATTCATTACAGCGTTGGTGTTCTTGGACGGGGTGAGCGCTTTTTTCGAATTGCGGCTGTTAAACCAGCGGAAATGGGTCCTATTCCGGCTGCTGTGA
>JAYKHC010000056.1:0-5035 GCA_035285465.1 Cyanobacteriota bacterium | reverse complement strand
GGAGCGCCAGACTTCGGAGAGTTTGATGTCTTCCGATCCTGATGGGGCAGACTTCTTCGATCCGCCGGAAGAAACCTGCTCCTGAGTGATGCTGCTGACGGGAGAGGGATGCAGAGGAGAAGCGCCTGGCTGAGTCATCAGAATTGAGATCGCCGCCGCAGGCCACACACTTGCAGCATCAGTTTATAGTAAGCGTCGGTACCAATGCACGGGCAGGTCAGCACGTGTGAGCCGCCTTGAATACTGTCACCAAATGACTTGCCACCCCAGAAAACGCATTTTCTGCCTGGCTGCTGTCGCCCTGTGCTCACTGACGGGTGCCGATCGGGTCCTGGCTCAGAGCCAGAGCACAACCGAGCTGCAGGCCAGACCGCTGAACCCCGAACCACAACGGGCTGTTCCCCAGGATTCCGAGCCGGTTCCCGTGGCCGAATTTCAGCGGGACGACACCTATCTGCTGGGGCCTGGTGATTCGCTTCAACTCACAATCTTTGACGCTCCGGAACTCTCGGGCTCCGTGGATATCCTCAGTGACGGAACAGCCTCACTTCCACTTGTTGGCAGCGTTCGCCTCACCGGCCTGAGCCTCAACCAGACAACGACCTGGCTCACAAAACTCTACAAACAACAGCTGCTCCGGCCGCAATTGATGCTGAAGCTTGTGCGCCCCCGCCCCATCAGGGTTGCCATCGTTGGAGAGATTGAGCGTCCCGGTCTGTATTCACTCACCACCTCGGAAGCCTCCACCGTTGAAGGATCACCCAACACGATCACCGGCCTTCCCACAGTGGTGGATGCCATCCAGAAGGCCGGTGGCATCACCCTCACCGCCAACCTCCGCGACGTGATCCTGCAACGGCGTCTGCCGGGTGATCCCCCGCGCCACAAGCAGGCGCGCATCGATCTGCTGGTGCTGCTGCAACAGGGGGATCAGCTTCAGAACCCCTTTCTGTTCGACGGTGACACGATCCGGATCGGCAAAGCCGACCAGCCGGTGGCCGAATCGATGGAGCTGGCTGCCGCCAATCTCTCGCCGCAGCGGATCTCGGTGAATGTGGTGGGCGAGGTGGAAAACCCCGGTCCTGTTCCGCTGCTGGCCAGCACCCCGCTGGTGCAGGCTGTGATGGCGGCGGGAGGGCCCAGGTCGTGGCGAGCCAACACAGGCAGTGTGGAGCTGGTGCGCATCAACCGCAACGGCTCGGCGACGCGGGAACGCTTCACGCTCAACCTCAGCCAGGGAGCCTCGAACCTGCGCAATCCGCCCCTGCGTGACGGAGACACCGTGATCGTCAACCGTTCCGGCCTGGCCGTGGCCAGCGATGCGATCACCGCGGTGGGAGAACCGCTCACCAGCGTGGCCAATGTGTTCGCTCTGATCAAACTGATCGGCAACAATTGATCCCGCTCTTTCGCTTCCGCCGCAGCCAGAACCCATCCGGATCACGGCCCGAATCACGCCAGAGCCGGTTCAGGGTCAACTGGGTGCTCGTCAACGATCTGGCGATCGGACCGGCACCCCTGTTCGACCGTCATCTCGATCACCTCGAGGAGCAGGGGATCAAGGCCGTTCTGAGTCTCTGCGGAGAAGCTGAGGCTCCGCTGCCCGCGGGCCTGAGTCTGCGTTTCGAGTGGGACCGCCTGGTGCTGCCCGATCACAGAGCGGGGCGCCTGCCCCGCCATGCAGAGCTGATCGAGGCCCTGCAACGGCTCGAAATCCTCAGGGCTGCCGGGCCGGTCTATGTGCATTGCGTGGCAGCGCGTGAGCGCTCGCCGCTGGTCTGCCTGGCCTGGATGGTGAGCCGGCAGGGACAAAGCCCGCAGCAGGCCCTGGATTATCTGATGGCTGTCCATCCCGGCACCAACCCTCTGTCCGGACAGCTGGCCTTGCTGGACGCGCTTGCCAGAGGAAACGATCCACAGTGAGCCGGGTGCTCATGGATACAGAGTTTCCACAAAAAACCACCCTTAATTCCGAATTTCTCCTATAGAAACGGCCAGAGAGTCGCCCCCCGCAGTGCTAAGGAAGGAGTAAGCACGAGGTGGTCGAGCTTCCGCTCCCACCCCGCCATCCCGAATCCATGGCGATTCGGGGCCTCCACAACCCCGCTGCGCACACCGACGCGCACCTTCCACCTGATCGATCGCGTTTCCGATGTGCGTGCTTGTCACCGGCGCCGCCGGTTTCATCGGGTTTCACCTGAGCCGTCGGCTGCTTGAACAGGGCATACCGGTGCTGGGGTTCGACAACCTCAATCCTTATTACGATCCGTCTCTGAAACGGGCCCGCCACGAACAGCTGTGCCTGACCGCGCAGCGCCACGGGACGGCCTTTGAACTGATCGAGGCCGACCTGGAGAACCAGCAGGCTGTGGCGGCGGCCTTTCGAGGGGAATCACCGGCGGGCGCGTCCTGCATCACCGGCCCCCCCCGCCGGGCCGTGAACCTGGCCGCCCAGGCGGGGGTGCGTTACTCGATCGAGAACCCGGCTGCTTACATCCAGGCCAACCTGGTGGGCTTCGGCCACGTTCTCGAGGGCTGCCGCCACCACGGCATCACCCACCTGGTGTATGCCAGCAGCAGCTCGGTCTATGGCGGCAACACCCAGCTGCCCTTCTCCGAGCACCAGAGCGTGGATCACCCCGTGAGCCTTTACGCGGCCAGCAAGAAGGCCAACGAGCTGATGGCCCACACCTACAGCCATCTCTATGGACTGCCCGCCACCGGTCTGCGGTTCTTCACGGTGTACGGGCCCTGGGGCCGGCCGGACATGGCCCTGTTCCTGTTCACCCGGGCCATGCTCGAAGGGCGCGCCATCGAGGTGTTCAACCACGGCCGGATGGTGCGCGATTTCACCTATGTCGACGACATCGTTGAGAGCCTGCTGCGTGTGCTCGACAAGCCGGCCGCTCCGGATCCACACTTCGATACCGCCAGGCCCGACCCGGCCACCAGCTGGGCGCCGCATCGGGTGTTCAACATCGGCAACTCCCGCCCGACCCCGCTGATGGAGTACATCGAGGCTCTTGAGCAGGCGCTTGGAATCACCGCAGAGAAGACCTACCTGGCGATGCAGCCCGGTGATGTGCCCGCCACGGCCGCCGACACCTCGGCCCTGGAGAACTGGACAGGCTTCAGGCCCGACACCCCGGTCCGTGAAGGGGTGGCCCGTTTCGTGGCCTGGTACCGGGAGTTCTACGGACGATGACCCCAGCCGGCAGCGACCCCGAGAACAGGCCCCCAGAGCTCGACAGTCCCCCTGGAGCGGCGCCATGGCCCCCGCTCAGCAGCTGCACAGTGGCCGTGATCGGGCTGGGCTATGTGGGCCTGCCCCTGGCGGTGGTGCTGGCCACGCCCCAGCGCTGCCTGCGCAGCGGGCTGCCCCTGCGGCGCCGGGTGATCGGCTTCGACATCGACGCCGATCGACTGAAGGAGCTGCGTGGGGGAATCGATCGCACCCTGGAGACAAGCCAGGCGGAACTGAAGGCAGCAGAACGGCTGGAGTTCAGCGACGACCCCGCCGAGCTGGCCGCCGCCGACGTGTTCGTGGTGACGGTGCCCACCCCGATCGACCGGGCCAAACAACCGGATCTGAGACCGCTGCAGAAAGCGAGTGTCACGGTGGGCCAGGCGCTCCGGGCCCGCGTGGAACACCAGCGCCGCTGCGGTGAACTTCAGACGAGCCCGCTTGTGGTCTATGAGAGCACGGTGTATCCGGGAGCCACCGAGGAGGTGTGCGTGCCGATCCTGGAGCGCGAGAGCGGTCTGCTTCTCAACGAAACCCGGCCCGGGGCCGGCTTCTTCTGTGGATACAGCCCCGAGCGGATCAACCCGGGCGACCAGGAGCACCGACTCACCACGATCACCAAGGTGACCAGCGGCAGCACTCCGGAAGCGGCTTCCTGGGTGGATGGCTTCTATGGCTCGATCATCAGCGCCGGCACGCACAGGGCCGCCAGCCTGAAGGTGGCGGAGGCCGCCAAGGTGATTGAGAACACCCAGCGCGATCTGAACATCGCCCTGGTGAATGAACTCGCGATCATCTTCCGCCAGATGGGGATCGACACCCTCGATGTGCTCGCGGCCGCCGGCAGCAAATGGAACTTCCTGCCGTTCCGACCGGGGCTGGTGGGCGGCCACTGCATCGGGGTGGATCCCTACTACCTCACCCACAAGGCCGAACAGCTGGGCTACCACCCGCAGGTGGTTCTGGCCGGCCGGCGCATCAATGACGGCATGGGGCGCTGGGTGGTGGAACAGCTGGTTCTGGAGCTTGCCCGCAGCGGGCTGGTGATCGCAGGAGCCAGGGTGCTGCTGCTGGGGCTGAGCTTCAAGGAGAACTGTCCCGATCTACGCAACACCAAGGTGGTGGATCTGGTGGAGGCCCTGGAGCTCTACGGCATGGAGGTGGACGTGGTGGATCCCTGGGTGGATCCCCGCGAAGCGCTGCTCAACCATCAGCTCAGCGTGCGCAGCGAGATCCCCACCGATGCTGAGTTCACCGCTGTGATCGCAGCCGTGGCCCACCGCCAGTTTCAGCAGCTCAGCTCCCGGCAGTGGCGCGGCCTGCTGGCACCGAACGGCATCCTGCTCGATCTCAAGGGCATCATGCCCCGGGAACTCAGGGCCCTGCGGCTCTGACACCGGGCCTGGCATGATCCGATCCATTCACCCTTCAGCACACTCCATCCCCTGATGGCCTCTTCGCTTACCCGCAACCTGATCACCGGTGGAGCCGGTTTTGTGGGGTCTCACCTGGTCGACCGGCTGATGGAGGCTGGGGAAGAAGTGATCTGCGTCGACAACTACTTCACCGGCCGCAAGAACAATGTGGCCCAGTGGATCGGCCATCCACGCTTCGAACTGATCCGGCACGATGTCACCGATCCGCTTCGAATCGAGGTGGATCGGATCTGGCACCTGGCCTGCCCCGCCTCGCCGGTGCATTACCAGTTCAACCCGATCAAAACGGCCAAAACCAGCTTTCTTGGCACCTACAACATGCTGGGCCTGGCCAGGCGAGTGGGGGCCAGGCTGC
>JAYKHC010000055.1:0-2604 GCA_035285465.1 Cyanobacteriota bacterium | reverse complement strand
TGGCTGGCCTTCCGCCGCGGTGACCACCAATCGGGAACGGTTGATTTTTATGTGAGCAGCGCTGCAGGGCTGCTGGATCTGGGCCAGTTCCTGCGATCCAGTGATGTTCGTGTCGGCAGTCGTGTCGGGATCACGTTCTAGCCGGCTTCGAACCACGTTCGCCGCCAGCTGTTTGTTTTGCCGGCCCAGGGCCAGTACGTCGCGCTGAGATCACGGCTTCGCGAGCGCAACATGTCGCGGCTGAGCTCATAGCCCAGCGTCGCCGCCAGCTGGACCAGCTCGGACGCGGAAGAAGCCTGCTGAATCCTGATCTGAAGCTCATCATCCTGCTCGGCCTGCTGGACAAACCGGATGAGCGAATCCATGGTTCGGGTGAGGTGTGATATAGGCTGAGGTGTGGACGAGAACCGTTTGCTGGGAACTGGCTGCTGGGTCTACAGAACTCATCCTGACGCCAATATAGCCTGGTTGCTGCAATCGCGGGACCGCTACAGCCGCTTGCCAGCACTTCGGCACGGAACGTCAGCCGGGCACTCCTTCTGTCTGCGGCGGCATCCTCGGGCAGGCTTCCACCAGGGCCCGGGTGATCCCTGCCCTGGGATCGCGCAGCAGCCTGGCGCCCGGGCCTTCCTCCACGATCCTGCCGCCCTCCAGCACAATCACCCGCTGACAGAAGCCACTGGCCACCGTCAGGTCGTGGGTCACGAACAGGATGGCCAGCCCCAGCCTTTGCTGCAGATCCTTCAGGAGGGCCAGCACCTCCGCCTGAATCTCCACATCAAGCATGCTCACGCTTTCATCGCAGAGCAGCAGCTGCGGCTCCAGGATCAGGGCCCGGGCGATCGCCACCCGCTGCTGCTGGCCCCCCGAAAGCTGGCGCGGCAGGCGAGCCTCGAAGGCCTCCGGTGGATCCAGCCCCACCGCTGTCAGCATCTGTCGGGCCCGCTGGCGCGCTTCCGATCTGCCGGCCAGGCCGTGGATCAGCAGCGGATCCGCCACCGCCTCCCCCACCCGCATCCGGGGGTTGAGACAGGCCAGGGGGTCCTGAAACACCATCTGCATCGCCCGCCTGGCCTGCTGTAACGGTCTCCCCCTGAGCCTGAGCAGGTCCCGGCCCTCCAGCCGCACGCTGCCGCCCCGCACCGGAGCCAGCCCCAGCAATGCCCGGCAGAGGCTGCTCTTGCCACAGCCGGAGGCGCCCACCACGGCGAGCGTTTCCCCCTTGTGAAGCTTCAGGCTCACCCCATCCACCGCCTTGAGCCAGCGCGCCTGCCATGGAGCTGCCGGCAGGGGGTGCCAGCAGCGCAACTGCTCGACCTCCAGCAGCAGCGCTGAACCGCAAGGCTGCTGAGGGTGCGCGCTCTCCCTTTCCCTGGCCCGGCTCACCAGCCGTCGGGCCAGGGCAGAAGCCGGCGCCGTCAGCAGCTGCCTGGCCGGAGCCTCCTCGATCAGCCGGCCCTGATCCAGCACAGCGATCCGTTCGCACCACTGGCCGGCCAGTGCCAGGTCGTGGCTGATCAGCAGCAGGGCACTGCCGGCCTCGCGGCAGAGTCCGGTGAGCTCCTTCATCACCCGGGCCGCCACGGCCACATCCAGGCTGGTGGTGGGTTCATCGGCAATCACCAGGGGAGGCTGCAGGGCCAGGGCCAGGGCGATCGCCAGCCGTTGCCGCATCCCCCCGCTGAATTCATGGGGATAGCTGCCGTAGCGCTCCGGGTTGATCCCCACCCGCTCCAGCAGGGCCAGGGCCCGTTCGCGGGAGGCCCGCGCGCTCCACTCCGGCCTGTGGGCGCTGAGGGTATCCGCCAGATGGGCGCCCACGGTCATCAGCGGATTCAGCCGGGTCATCGGGTCCTGAAACACGAGCCCGGCGGCCTCGCCACGCAGCTTCCGCAGCTCGGCTCCCGACAGGCGACGGGGATCCCGGCCTGTCAGTTCGAGGCCCCCCTCGCAGATGCTGCCGCGGGGGAGAAGCTGCAGGACGGCCCGCGTCACCGTGCTCTTGCCGCACCCCGAAGGCCCAACCAACGCCAGGGTCTCGCCCGGCCACAGCCTGAGACTGAGGCCGGAGAGGGTGGGGGCCGGCGCACCCGGATACCGCACGAGCAGCCGGTCGATCCGCAGCAGCGGATCCGCAGCGGAGGTGGCTCGGGCAGGGCCGGTCATCGCATCAGCATGGACGGGCAACCGACCCGAATCGCGGCACTGTGTCGCTCAGTGCATACCATTGGGTCAACCCCAGGGGTGGAATGCTGGAAGCGGCTGCCGAACCCATCACCACCTGGGAGGTCTCAGCGGATTGTCCTGACGGTCTGAACCGGGACCCGCAGCGGCGCCCCGCCGACTACGGAATCCCCCTGCCCGAGTGGCTGCAGCGCTGCATCGAACATGCTCCACCGCATTCCGGACGACGCTGCTGCTCCGATCCTGAGGCTCTGCTGGCCGCATCCTTCGACTTTGCCCATCAGCTCCACGCTGGCCAGTTTCGCGCCACGGGAGAGCCCTACATCGTTCATCCCATCGCTGTCGCCAACCTGCTGCGTGACATCGGCGCCAGCGCCGGGGTGATCGCCGCCGGCTTCCTCCACGACGTGGTGGAGGACA
>JAYKHC010000054.1:0-13758 GCA_035285465.1 Cyanobacteriota bacterium | reverse complement strand
GGCTGCCTTCGCCAATCCAGCTTTCTACAAGGCCCAGGCGATGCGCCTGTCGGTGTGGAACACCCCGCGGGTGATCGGCTGCGCCGAAAACTTCCCACAGCACATCGCCCTTCCGCGCGGTTGCCTGGAAGCGGTGCAGAACCTGCTTGAAGAGCAGGGAATCCAGGCCGATCTGGTGGACGAGCGCCAGAGCGGTTCTGTCTTGAACCTGACCTTCACAGGACAACTGCGTGAGGATCAGAACGATGCGGTGTCAGCCATGCTGCGCCACGATATCGGGGTGCTGCAGGCACCAACGGCCTTCGGCAAAACCGTGGTAGCCGCAGCGATCACGGCCCGCCGGAACGTGAACACCCTGGTGTTGGTGCATCGCGCCGAGCTCTTGCGGCAGTGGCAGGAACGGCTGCAGACCTTCCTGGACGCAGCGCCGGAGGCAATCGGGCGCATCGGTGGTGGCAAGGCGAAACCCAGCGGTCGCCTTGATATCGCCCTGATTCAGTCGTTGGTACGACAGGGTGAGGTGAATCCCCTGGTGCAGAACTACGGGCAGGTGATCATCGATGAATGCCACCACATCGCTGCCGCCTCATTTGAGGCTGTGCTCAGGCAGGTGAAAGCTCGTTATGTGCTGGGGTTGTCTGCCACACCGATACGCCGCGATGGGCTGCAACCAGTGCTGTTCATGCAGTGCGGTCCCATCCGACACCGAGCAGCCCAACCGGCCGGTGCGCCACAGATGCTGGAGCTGGTGAGCCGCACCCACCAACTGCCGGCAGCACTACCCAGCGACCTCCCGATTCAGGACCTGATGCGACATCTGGCGGAGGATCAAGGGCGCAGCGCTCAGGCTCTGACGGCTTGGCAGGAGGGCCGCAAAGTGCTGATCCTCAGCGAACGAACGGACCACGTCACAGTGCTTGGTGCTGCGCTGGAACCGAATGTGCCGGAGCTGTTCGTGCTGCATGGCCGCCTGGGCCAACGCAAGCGCACGAGCACCCTGACAGCTCTGCAGGCCCTGCCGCCGGATGCAGCTCGCATCGTTCTGGCCACCGGACGTCTGGTGGGGGAAGGCTTCGATCACCCGCCACTCGACACCCTGGTGTTAGCCATGCCGGTGTCGTGGAAAGGAACGCTGCAGCAATACGCAGGCCGCCTGCATCGGCAACAGGCCGGCAAAACAAACGTGCGCATCATCGACTGGCTCGATCTCGGCCATCCAATCCCGCAGCGGATGTGGGAGTAGCGCCTGCGGGGGTACAGGGCGATGGGATATGAACTGCAGGCGTAATGCGATCGATCAAGCCGCCACCGGCTGCGGCGGATGCTGCTCCAGAACCTGCTTGAGGTAGCGCCCCGTGTGAGAAGTGGGATGGGCTGCCACCTCCTCAGGCGTTCCCGTCACCACGATCTCGCCGCCCTTATCGCCGCCATCAGGACCGAGATCAATGATCCAATCGGAGCAGCGAATCACATCGAGGTTGTGCTCGATCACCAGCACCGAATTGCCCTTGTCCACCAACCGCTGGATCACCTCCATCAGCTTGTGCACATCAAAAAAGCTGAGGCCTGTGGTGGGTTCATCAATCAGATAGAGCGTCTTTCCGGTGGCCCGCCTGGAGAGCTCGGTGGCCAGCTTCACCCGCTGAGCCTCCCCCCCTGACAGTGTCGGCGCAGGCTGCCCCAGTTTGATGTAACCCAGGCCCACATCCACCAGGGTTCTCAGCCGGTCAGCAGCCTGGGGGATGGCGGAAAACACATCGCAGGCCTGCTCCACCGTCATCTCAAGCACCTCCGCGATTGTGAATCCCCTGTACTTCACCTGCAGGGTTTCGCGGTTGTAGCGAGCCCCTTTGCACACATCGCACTGCACATACACATCCGGCAGGAAATTCATCTCGATCACATTCACGCCCTGACCGCTGCAGCTCTCACAACGCCCGCCTTTGACGTTGAAGCTGAACTGCCCCACCTGATAACCGCGCGCCTTGGCCTCCACCGTGGCGGCGAACACCTGTCGGATTGGATCAAAGGCTCCGGTGTACGTGGCGGGATTGGAACGTGGCGTACGACCGATCGGGCTCTGGTCGATCACAATCACCTTGTCGATCGACTTGATCCCCCGCAGTTCCTCCAGGCCAGCCGGGAAAGGCACCTTGAACCCCAGCTGATGTTCAAGAGCCGGATGCAACAGTTCATTCACCAGGGTGCTCTTGCCGCTGCCACTCACCCCGGTGACGCAGACCAACCGCCCCAGGGGGATCTCCACCTGAAGATTGCGCAGGTTGTTGCGCGAACAGCCCAGCAGCGTGAGCTTGCGTGAGCCAGCCTCGCGGCGCTCAGCCGGGGTCGGGATCGAACGCCGACCACTCAGGTAGGCGCCGGTGAGCGATTCGTCGGAGGCCAGCAGCTGCTCCAGGCCACCTTCGGCCACGATCCTGCCGCCATGCACACCCGCTCCGGGGCCAATGTCCACAATGTGATCCGCTGCACGGATCGTGTCCTCATCGTGCTCCACCACGATCAGGGTGTTACCCAGATCCCGCAGCTTGAGCAGCGTGGCCAACAGCCTGTCATTGTCCCGCTGGTGCAGGCCGATGCTCGGTTCATCCAGCACATACAGAACGCCGGTGAGGCCAGCCCCGATCTGGGTGGCCAGGCGGATGCGCTGGGCCTCACCGCCGGAGAGGGTCATGGCCGGCCGATCGAGGCTGAGATAGTCCAGACCCACATCCAGAAGGAACTTCAGCCGCATCCGGATCTCGCGCAGCACAAGCTCGCCGATTTGAATCTGGCGCTGGCTGAGCAGGGCCTCGGATGCCTCAGCCTCGCCCACCCCCATCAGCTTCTCGATGCAACGCAGGCTTTCACCCACGCTGCTGCTGGTGAGTTCATGGATCCGGTAAGGACCGACACGCACCGCCAGGGCTTCTGGCCGCAGCCGCAGGCCCTGACAGCTGGCACAGGGAACGAGCGCCAGAAACTTTTCCAGTTTCTGGCGTACCGCCTCACCACTGGCATCGCGCAACTGCCGCTCCAGAATCGGCAGAATCCCCTCAAACGGCCGCACATAGGTCTGGGATTTTCGATATCTGCTGTCGGCCTGAATCGAGATCGGTTGGCTCGAGCCATGGAGCAACACCTGGCGCATCTCCGCCGTGAGTTGATTCCATGGCGTCTTGATCTCGAAGCCGAAGGCTTCGCCCACTGAATAGAGCAGCGAAAAGTAATAGCTGTTGTCTTTCTCAGCCCATGGAGCCACAGCGGCATAGACAGGCTGACTGGGATCCGGGACCACCCGCTCCTCGGTGAACCGGCGCAGATGACCGATGCCATGGCAATCGCTGCAGGCTCCGTAGGGGCTGTTGAAGGAAAACAGCCGCGGCGAAAGCTCCTCCATCACGGCGCCATGCACCGGACAGGCGAAATTCTCCGAGTAAAGCCGCTCCCGTTCAAGACCCTCAGGCAATGTCTCATCGGCCTTGGGCACCACCTCCACGAGGGCCAGACCATCACCGCGTTTAAGCGCTGTGCGCAGGGAATCGGTGAGCCGTTCCTGGATCCCCTCCCGAGCCACCAGGCGATCCACCACCACTTCGATGTTGTGGGCGTGGTTCTTATCGAGCTCGATGTTATCGGCCAGCTCCCGCACCTCGCCGTTGATGCGCACCCGGGCGAACCCCTCAGCAACGAGGCCACTCAGCGATTTCACGTGGGTTCCCTTCTTGCCGCGCACCACGGGCGCCAGCAACTGGTAGCGGGTTCCCTCTGGAAGGGTCAGGATCTGATCCACCATTTCGTCGATCGACTGAGGGCGGATCGAACGGTCGCAGTCAGGACAATGAGGTTCACCGGCACGCCCGAACAGCAGGCGCAGATAATCCTGGATCTCGGTGACGGTGCCGACGGTGGAGCGTGGGTTGTGACTGGTGGACTTCTGATCGATTGAGATCGCCGGTGAGAGCCCCTCGATCGCATCCACGTCAGGTTTGTCCACCTGCCCAAGAAACTGGCGCGCATAGGCGGAGAGGCTTTCGACGTAGCGTCTCTGCCCCTCGGCAAAGATCGTGTCGAAGGCCAGCGAACTCTTGCCGCTGCCGCTCACCCCGGTGAAGACCACCAGACGGTTGCGCGGAAGGGTGACATCGACATTTCGGAGGTTGTGCTGACGGGCCCCCCGCACCCGGATCACCTCCTCCAGCGTGCCGCCGTTGAGGGTCTGCTGGGCCTGCAGCGCGGCTTTCTCGGAGACGCTCAGAGCGAGGGCGCGGGGCATCCAGCAGGATCAGCAACGGCCGATTCTACGGGGAATGGCTGGGTGGAATCGAACCGGCGTCAAGGGAGCAGACCATGATTCAAACACCGCCATTGATCGCCCTCAACATCAAGATCTGAGCGGCATCAATCAGCCCGTCATTGTTGACATCAGACAACCTTCAATGAGGTCCATTGTCTGCCCGCCCCAGCAGGCTGGCGGCATAGCTGCGGGCAGCCTGGCTGTCGCCACCGGCCAGCTCCACCAGTTCGGCCTGACGGGCTGAACTGTCCCGCAGTTGGGACACCCGGGTGTGGGTGAGACCATCCGACACATGCTTGCTCACCCGGAAATGGTGATCGGCCGCAGCGGCCACCAGCGGCTGGTGCGTCACGCAGAACACCTGGCGCCGGTCGGCCAGACGGCGAAGCAGCTCGGCCATGGCGCCGCTCACCCGGCCGCTCACGCCAGCATCGATCTCATCAAACAGGAGCGTCACATGGGGATCGGCCGCAGCCAGGCAGGTCTTGAGCGCCAGCAGAAAGCGGCTCATCTCCCCTCCGGAAGCCACCTCCGCCAGTGGGGCCAGAGGCTGGCCAGGATTGGCTGAGAACAGAAACTGCACCGCATCCGCACCGTGCTCGCTGGCAGCGGCAGGCTCAATCGCCACCCTGAAGCGCACATGGGCCAGGCCCATCGGTCGCATGGCCTCCATCACCCGCTCACCCAATGAACGGGCGGCGCTCTGGCGAGCGGCGCTGAGCACCGCATTGGCACAGTCACGCCGCTGTCGAGCGGCTGCTTCAGCAATCTCCAGCCCTTCAAGGCTGGCCGCGGCCTTCTGGGATGTGAACTGCTCGCGGAGCTGATCACGGCAGGTGATCAGCTCTCTGAGATCGAGACCATGGCGCCGTTCCAGGCCCTTGAGACGAGCGATGCGCTCCTGCAATCGGTCGAGCCGCTCCGGTTCGCTCTCCAGGACGGTTCCATAACGGTCAAGATCCCGGGCCAGATCCTGAAGCTGGATCAACAGGTCACTGCAGCGGTTCGCCAGCTCCTCCAGAGAGGAATCGAGCTGGCGCATCTGGCCCAGTTCGGCCTCACAGGCGGCCAGATGATCCAGCACAGCGGGCGCAGCCTCGGCTCCCTCCACCATTCGGCCCATCAGAACCATCACCCCTTCCTGAAGACGCACCCCATGGGCCAGGCGGCTTTCTTCCCCCTGAAGACGCTCAAGCTCGGCCGGATCCTCAAGCTCAGCCGCCTCCAGATCATCCAGCAGTTGCTGCTGGGCTTCGCGCTGCTGCTGCTGCTGCAACCAACCGAGCTGCATCGCTTCCAGATCAGCAGCCGCCCGGCGCCAGGATCGAAAACAGGCCGCCGCCTCCTGAAGCAGGGTCTGCAGCGACTCACCGGCGAAGCGATCAAGCCAGTGACGCTGCTGACCGGGCCGGGCCAGCTGCTGGGTCTGACCCTGCACCGTGAGATCGAGCAACAGCGGCCTGAGCTCCTGGATCTGGACCCGGTTCACAAGCACGCCATTCAGGCGCTGGCGACTGCTGAAACGCTCCTCCTGAAGCTTCCACTCACGGCTGAGCAGCAACTCGTCGTCCTCACAATCGATGGCCTGTGCTTGCAACCACTCCCGCAGAGGAGGCGTGAGGCTGAAACTGGCCTCGATGCGACCCCGATCAGCACCGCGACGCAGCAATCGCGAACCCTGAGCTCCGGGCACCCCGCCCAGCAGAGCATCCAATGCATCGAGCAGGATCGACTTGCCGGCACCGGTCTCACCGGTGAGCACCGTGAATCCCCCACCGAACGCAAGCTCAAGTCGCTCGATCAGGGCAATGTTCTCCAGGTTGAGACCCGTCAGCACGGCAGAGGGCGCTGGCTGAATCGACCGTAGCGGCAACGGCAGCCACCGGAGCAAACCCCCTACGGTTCAGGGTCACTCCACCGCGCCTGCCGCGCCTCCATGTCCACCACTGCCGCCGAAGCTGCTCTGGCCGCCATGCGCGCCGCTGTGTTCGGCACGGATCCCATGGCCCCCTCCCCACCTGTGGTGCCAGCCATCCAGGCCCCGCCGGATCCCACAGCTCCTGTGAACCGAACAGCAGCCCGCACCCAGGAACTCAGCGACTTCATCGAGGCGGCCGGTCTACTCGAGTACGACCCCGTCGTGATCACCAGGATCTATGCCGGGCACCCTGAGCGGCTGCTGCGTCGTCTCTGGCAGACCCTGGTTCCGATCGGCCTCTACCTGATGCGGGTCGGAATCGACTGGCTCACCCGTCGCCTCGACAACCCCGAGCTCGCCCGCAGCCGGGCTCGGGAGGCAGCTGATCTGGTGGCCTCACTCGGCCCCGCCTTCATCAAAGCCGGCCAGGCTCTCTCCACCAGACCCGACATCGTGCCTCCTGTTCTGCTCGAGGAACTGGCCCAGCTTCAGGACCAGCTCCCCGGCTTTGATCCGGCTCTGGCCATGGCCTGCATCGAAGAGGACCTGGGCGCACCGATTGAGACGGTCTTCTCTCAGCTTGAACGGGAACCGATCTCGGCCGCCTCACTCGGTCAGGTGCACCGCGGCGTGCTGCTCAACGGCGAAAAGGTGGCCGTGAAAGTGCAACGACCTGGCCTGCGCGAACAGATCACACTCGACCTTTACATCGTTCGCAACATCGCCTCCTGGCTGAATCGAAATGTCGGATTGATCCGTTCCGATCTCGTGGGACTGATCGATGAACTTGGCAAACGGGTGTTCGAAGAGATGGATTATTTCAATGAAGCCTCCAACGCCGAGAGATTTGCCACCCTTCATGCCCATAACTCCAGGATTGCCGTGCCCCGGATCCATCGAGAGGCAACGGCGAGAAGAGTGCTCACAATGGAATGGATTGAAGGTGTCAAGCTCACCAATCTGGATGCGGTTCGATCTCTCGGTGTTGACCCTGACGAACTGGTGAGCGTGGGGGTGAATTGCAGCCTTCAGCAATTACTGGAACATGGCTTCTTTCATGCCGACCCCCATCCTGGAAACCTGCTGGCTCTCTCTGATGGACGCCTGGCTTATCTTGAT
This sequence comes from Cyanobacteriota bacterium, assembly GCA_035285465.1. Taxonomy (GTDB): domain Bacteria; phylum Cyanobacteriota; class Cyanobacteriia; order PCC-6307; family Cyanobiaceae; genus UBA5018. The sequence goes on along the minus strand of JAYKHC010000054.1, from coordinate 6,427 downwards.
TTTGGAATGATGAGTGAGGTGAGCCGCGAGAATCGCACCGGCCTGATCCAGGCGGTGGTGCATCTCGTGAACCGTAAATTCGGAAAACTTTCCAACGATTTTGTCAACCTCGGCTTCCTGGCGGAAGATGTCAATCTGGAGCCTATTGTTCCAGCTTTCGAACAAGTTTTCGGCCAAGCATTGGAAATGGGAGTCAGCCGGATGGATTTCAAGGCTGTCACCGATGATCTCAGCGGAGTGATGTACAAGTTCCCCTTCAGAGTTCCCCCTTATTACGCCCTGATCATTCGCTCACTGGTGACTCTCGAAGGCATCGCTCTCAGCGTGGATCCCAACTTCAAGATCCTGGGAGCCGCCTATCCATATTTCGCACGTCGCCTGATGGAAGATCCCGACCCCCAGCTTCGGATCAGCCTCCGGGAAATGCTGTTTGACGGTGACATCTTCCGCTGGCAGCGCCTTGAAAATCTGGTCGCCAGCGCCGCGACAGGCAGTCAGCTGGATCTTGGAAACCTGCTGGATCAGGTGCTCGATTTTCTGTTTTCAGCCAACGGAGGACTGCTGCGCAACCAGTTGGTTGATGCGGTGGTGATGCGGGTGGATGCCCTCGCCTGGGCCGCCACCCTGCAGGTCGGGCGCCGGCTGCCGCAGCGGCTCCAGCCTCCCGGTCTGCGGCGACGGAGCCTGGAGCCCAGCTATGACCCGCTTCTGGATCTCGAACCGATCGGCCAATTGCTGCGGATCCTGCAGGCCCTGCCGGGCTTTGAACCCTCCTTGCTGCTGAGTCGCCTGCCACGCGTGCTGGGCGAACAGGAACTGAGGCGTATGGGCGTCGGAGTGGCTCGAGGACTGGCCGAACGCTCCGTGGTGCGTCTGGTGCGCGATCTGCTGGTACCGCCGCTGCCCGCCACGGCCTGATCCTCGTTGATCCTCTGAGCCAGCGGCCTAGTGTGTTGAAGTGACATTCGGATTCCATGAACGACCAGCGGCGTCGCGGCTTCCATCGCAGGACGTTGCTGGGTATCGCCATCGGGTTCGGTTTCATCGGCTTCCAGCTGCCGGCACCCTCCGTTCAGGCGGCTGAAAACGTCGTCCTGGTGAGCGGAGGCTTCCGCCGCTCGATTCCGGTGGTGGATCTGGATCATCTGGCCCGCACCGGTGAGGCCCGCGGGGTGCTCAGCACCGTGCTGGCCGTCTCCGGGCAGAAACCGGAGCAGGTCTCCCGGCTGCTCAACGAATCGGTGAATCTGCCGGTGACCCTGGTGAGCAGACTGCTGAACACCCGGATCGGGGAGGCGATCCTGAAGCGGGTGGCCGTGATCATCTATCCACTCAAGGCCAGCAGCATGGGCGTGCCGGCTCTGCGCTCGGGCATTGTTCTGGCCACCGCCGAAGGCAACGGTTCAATCTCGGCGATCCGCTTTCTTCAGGCTTACCCGGTAAGGGAACTCGAACTCAGCATCCCTGCCCTGCAGCGCCTGATCGGCAAGGCCAACTCGATCAGCGAACTGGTGCGGTTCTTTTCAGAATCACCCCTCGATGGCCTTCGGGGTGACAGCTAGCGCCATTCATCGCTGCATCCCTGAGCTGGCCCCGTAGATTCAGCCAAGCCCTGTTCCAGCTCCTTGCCCCTGCTCCAAACCCTGCGGCATCTGGGTATCGGCCGCAGGCCATCCCTGCAGGACTGGCCGGGTCTGATCGAGGCCTATCGCCGCTGGTTGCCGGTGAGTCCGGCCACACCCGTGATCACCCTGCGCGAAGGTGCGACGCCACTGATCCCGGCACCGGCTGTGAGCGCTGAAATCGGCAAGGGCGTGCGTGTCTTCCTCAAATATGACGGTCTGAACCCCACCGGCTCCTTCAAGGATCGAGGGATGACCATGGCCATCTCCAAGGCCAGAGAGGCCGGCTCGGAGGCCGTGATCTGTGCCAGCACCGGCAACACCTCCGCCGCAGCGGCGGCCTATGCGCGCCGCGGTGCGATGCGGGCATTCGTGCTGATCCCCGATGGCTATGTAGCCCAGGGAAAACTGGCCCAGGCCTTGCTGTACGGCGCGGAGGTGATCGCCATACGCGGCAACTTCGATCGTGCTCTCGACATCGTGCGCGAGGTGGCAGACCAGTACCCGGTCACCCTCGTCAATTCCGTGAACCCCTACCGGCTGCAGGGGCAGAAGACCGCGGCCTTCGAGGTGGTGGATGCCCTGGGCGAAGCTCCGGACTGGCTCTGCATTCCCGTTGGGAATGCCGGCAACATCACCGCCTACTGGATGGGGTTCAACGAATACCGTTCAGCCGGCCTCAGCCGCCGACTGCCGCGGATGATGGGCTTCCAGGCTGCCGGTTCCGCCCCACTGGTGCTGGGGCACACCGTGGAACAACCCGACACGATTGCAACAGCGATCCGGATCGGCAACCCGGTGAACCGTGACAAGGCCCTGAAGGTACGCAGCGCGAGCGGCGGTGAATTCACCGCTGTCACCGATGCCGAGATCATTGAGGCCTACAAGCTCCTGGGCAGCCGTGAGGGCGTGTTCTGCGAGCCGGCCAGCGCTGCCTCCGTGGCAGGGCTTCTCAAGCGCCGCGAAGAGGTTCCTGAAGGTGCCACGGTTGTCTGCGTGCTCACCGGCAACGGGCTGAAGGATCCAACCACGGCCATCGAGCACAACGACGCGATGTTCCACACCGGCCTGGAGGCCGATACGAAGATCGTGGCGAAGGTTCTGGGCTTCTAGTCGCCGGATTTCCCGTCACCGGGTCGCAAAGCGTCTGTGAGCAAGCTGTGGAAAGGCCGCCCGAGTCCCGGGGAGGAGCCCCCCTGGCTGGATCGATCCAGCCGTGTTCGGTTTTCCTCAGTCCCGGGAAACGGTGGAAACCCCTGGGTTCTCCTCAGGTCGCCGCTGAATATTCCCCGCAGTCAATCCAAAGCGGCTCAGTGGCCAGAGCTGATTTCGGTCTTTTCCCCAGTCTCCGCAGCCCCTGTTACGACGGTTTGTTTTCTTTTTCTTTCTTTGAATCTTTCTTCTTTAAACCGTGATCAACCAGGCCATTGCGGAATCCAGGGCGGTGTGGAAGCTTGGATGCCATCCTTGGCACTCCCGGACTGCCCCGCCCCATGAAGCTGGTCTGTTCCCAGTCGGAACTCAGTTCGAGCCTTCAGCTGGTGAGCCGGGCCGTGGCGGCCCGACCCACCCATCCGGTCCTGGCCAATGTGTTGCTCACAGCCGATGCCGGCACCGGCCGGCTCAGTCTCACGGGCTTTGATCTCAGCCTCGGCATTCAGACCAGCCTTCCGGCCAGTGTGGAAACCAGTGGTGCCATCACCCTGCCGGCCAAGCTGTTCGGCGAGATCGTGGCCCGTCTTTCTTCCGACAGCCCGATCACGCTCAGCTGTGAAGAGGCCGGTGAGCAGCTTGAACTCACCAGCGTGAGCGGCAGCTACCAGGTGCGGGGCATGCCCGCCGAGGATTTCCCCGACCTGCCCCTGGTGGAGAGCGGTGATCCGATTCGGCTGGAAGCGGCCTCTCTGGTGAAAGGTCTGCGTTCCACGCTCTTTGCCAGCAGTGGCGATGAGGCCAAGCAGCTGCTCACGGGCGTGCACCTGCGGCTTGATGGCACGGCCCTGGAATGCGCCGCCACGGACGGTCATCGTCTGGCGGTGCTTCTGCTGGAGGAAGCCACAAGCCCGGCCCGTCTTGAGGAGGACGGTGGTGCTCCGTTCGCCGTCACCGTGCCGGCACGTTCGCTGCGTGAACTCGAGCGGATGCTTTCAGGCCGTCAGAGTGACGATCCCCTCAGCCTGTTCTTCGACCGCGGCCAGGTGGTCTTCCTCTGGGCCGATCAGGTGCTCACCAGTCGCAGTCTGGATGGTTCCTACCCCAGCTATCGCCAACTGATCCCGCCCAGTTTCGCCCGCCGGGTGCTGATCGATCGCAGGGCCCTGATCGCCGGTCTGGAACGGGTGGCTGTGCTGGCTGACCAGCACAACAACGTGGTGAAGCTCAGTGCTGATCCTCAGCAGGGGCAATTGGTGCTGCAGGCTGACGCCCAGGAAGTCGGCAGCGGTTCTGAGGCTCTCGCCGCTGAGATCAGCGGTGATGCCATTCAGATCGCCTTCAATGTGAGATACCTGCTGGACGGCCTCAAGGCGATGACATCCGAGCAGGTGGCCATGGCCTGCAACGTGCCCACGACCCCTGCTGTGTTCACCCCCATCGATGACAGCCGCTTCACCTACCTGGTGATGCCGGTTCAGATCCGCTCCTGAGCATGACGGCTTCGGTGCCTTGAGCCTTCCTCAGCAGCTGCTGGTCCGCGACCTGCTGAAGCGGCGGGTGCGGTGTTCCCAGGGACTCGACCGCGGTGCGGGCCTGGCGGTGTGGATGCACCCCCCCGTGCATCGGGTTCTCGGCTGGGTGACTCGCCCGGATCTGTTCGGCGAGCGCCGGCTGGTCTGGCGGCTCGATCAGCTGCGGGATCTCGGAGAACTGGAGGCGCTGGTGAAGGGGGAACCGGCCGGGACTGACAGCGACACGATCCTGAGGCTTCCCACTCTGTTCGAGGCGGACCTGCTCGATCGGCAGCAGGACCCGATCGGAACCGTGGTGGATGCAGCCGTGGAGCTGCGCAGCGGCAGGATCCTGGAGTACCTGGTGAGTCGCAGCGATCCCAGGCTGCCTGGCAGCAGCCGCTGGCGGCTCAATCCGGAGCGGATTGTCGATCAGCAGCCGGGTTGTGTGTTCACGCAGCTGGAAGGTCTGGACGATCTGCCGCTGGCCCGCGCCAGTGTGAGACAGGAATTTCTGCGCCGGTCGCGTCGTTGGCGCGATCAGATGCAGGATGCCGGGAACCGCCTGGAGCAGCGGATGGAGGGTTGGCTGGAGGAGCCTCCCTGGGATGGACCGGCAGACCGCTCCCCTGACCGCGTCGAGGAGACGGATGCTGTTGAACCCTGGGATGACCGCTGGGATGACCGATCGGCGGAGCCCCCGGAACGTCGATCCCCGCGGCGTGCTCCCGGCGATGACGACGATCCCTGGATCTGAGCTTCGTGAGCTCCCTCGTCCACACTGGGATCAGCTGACTGGCAGGCCGTGGTTGCCGCCCCCGACTATCCCGTTCCCGAGGCGCTGAAGAAGGAAAACCTCAGTCAGGCCGATTACGACGAGATCTGCCGCCGCCTCGGCCGCGCCCCCAACCGCGCCGAGCTGGGCATGTTCGGGGTGATGTGGTCGGAGCACTGTTGCTACCGCAACTCGCGGCCGCTGCTGCAGGGCTTCCCCACTACCGGCCCGCGCATCCTGGTGGGTCCCGGTGAGAACGCTGGCGTGGTGGACCTGGGCGAGGGCCAGCGCCTCGCCTTCAAGATCGAGAGCCACAACCACCCCTCGGCGGTGGAGCCGTTCCAGGGGGCGGCCACCGGCGTGGGCGGCATCCTGCGCGACATCTTCACCATGGGCGCCCGGCCGATCGCCCTGCTCAACGCCCTGCGCTTCGGCCCCCTGGAGGACGAGCGCAACGTGGGCCTGATGGAGGGCGTGGTGGCCGGCATCGCCCATTACGGCAACTGCGTGGGCGTACCCACCGTGGGCGGTGAGGTGGCCTTCGACCCCAGCTACTCCGGCAACCCGCTGGTGAACGCCATGGCCCTCGGGCTCATGGAAACCGAAGACATCGTTTGCTCCGGCGCCGAGGGCGTGGGCTATCCCGTGGTCTACGTGGGCAGCACCACCGGCCGCGATGGCATGGGCGGCGCCAGCTTCGCCTCGGCTGAGCTCACCGAAGCCTCCCTCGACGATCGCCCCGCCGTGCAGGTGGGTGATCCCTTCCTCGAGAAGGGCCTGATCGAAGCCTGCCTCGAAGCCTTCCAAACGGGCGATGTGGTGGCCGCCCAAGACATGGGCGCCGCCGGCCTCACCTGCAGTTGCTCGGAGATGGCCGCCAAGGGGGGGCTGGGCATTGAACTGGATCTCGATCGCGTGCCCGCCCGTGAAGCCGGCATGACCCCCTACGAGTTCCTGCTGAGCGAATCGCAGGAGCGGATGTTGTTCGTGGTGAAGCCCGGCCGCGAGCAGGCGCTGATGCAGAGCTTCACCCGTTGGGGTCTGCAGGCGGCCGTGGTGGGCCGCGTGCTGCAAGACAACATCGTGCGCGTGCTCCAGAACGGCGAGGTGGCCGCCGAGGTGCCCGCGAGCGCTCTGGCGGACGACACCCCGATCAATCGCCACGAGCTGATCAGCGAACCCCCGGCCGAAATCCAGGCCCACTGGCGCTGGAACGAAGCCGAGCTCCCGGCCGCCAGCACCAGTGGCATCACCCCCGCCGGCGGCACCGCCCTCAGCTGGAGCCAAGCCCTGCTGCAGCTGCTCGACGACCCCACCATCGCCTCCAAGCGCTGGGTGTATCGCCAGTACGACCATCAGGTGCA
>JAYKHC010000053.1:0-15730 GCA_035285465.1 Cyanobacteriota bacterium | reverse complement strand
TATGTGCGCTTCTTCACCTATCTGGCTCTGTTCAGCAGCTCGATGCTGGGGCTGGTGATCAGCCCCAATCTCCTGGAGATCTACGTCTTCTGGGAACTGGTGGGGATGTGTTCCTACCTCCTGGTGGGGTTCTGGTACGACCGCGACGGCGCCGCCAACGCCGCTCAGAAAGCCTTCGTGGTGAACCGCGTGGGCGATTTCGGCCTGCTGCTGGGAATGCTGGGGCTGTTCTGGGCCACGGGCAGCTTTGGCTTCGAGGAGGCCGGCAGTCGCCTGCAGCAGGCGGTGAGCAGCGGATCCATCCCCGTGGGTGTGGCTGTGCTCATCTGCCTGCTGGTTTTCATGGGGCCGATGGCCAAATCAGCCCAGTTCCCCCTCCACGTCTGGCTGCCGGACGCCATGGAGGGCCCGACACCGATCTCCGCCCTGATCCATGCCGCCACCATGGTGGCTGCCGGGGTGTTTCTGGTGGCACGGCTGCAACCGGTTTATGAGGCCTTTCCGATCGTGAACCTGGTGATCGCTGCGATCGGAACGATCACCCTCTTTCTGGGTGCCTCCATCGCCCTCACCCAGATGGACCTCAAGAAGGGACTTGCCTACAGCACCGTCAGTCAGCTGGGTTACATGATGCTGGCGATGGGGTGCGGCGCCCCGGTGGCGGGAATGTTCCACCTGGTGACCCACGCCTTCTTCAAGGCCATGCTGTTCCTGGGCTCAGGCTCTGTGATCCACGCCATGGAAGACGTGGTGGGTCATGAACCCGTTCTGGCCCAGGACATGCGCCTGATGGGAGGGCTGCGCCGCTACATGCCGGTGACCTCCGCCACGTTCCTGATCGGCTGCGTTGCGATCGCCGGCATCCCCCCTCTGGCCGGCTTCTGGAGCAAGGACGAGATCCTCGGACAGGCCTTCGGGACCTACCCCGTGCTGTGGGCGATGGGCTTCATCACCGCCGGAATGACCGCCTTCTACATGTTCCGGCTTTATTTCCTCACCTTCGAGGGAAGCTTCCGCGGCAACGATCAGGCCATGGCCGCAAGGCTGCTGGAGGCCGCTGGAAAGGGTGGCTCCGATCAGGAGGAGGACCATGGCCACGCCCACGCCGATCACCCCCACGAATCGGGCTGGCAGATGGCCATGCCTCTGGCGGTTCTCGCGGTGCCGTCGGTGCTGATCGGGCTGCTGGGAACTCCATGGAACAGCCGGTTCGCCGGGCTGCTCAATCCCGGCGAGGCCGCTGAGATGGCCGAACACTTCAGCTGGAGCGAGTTCCTGCCCCTGGCGGGGGCTTCGGTGGCGATCTCGCTGCTGGGCATTTCGATGGCGGTGCTGGCCTACGCCCTGCACAAGCTCGACCTGGGCGTCCTGTTCGCCAGCCGATACCCGGCGATCAATGCCTTCCTGGCCAACAAGTGGTACCTCGATGCCCTCAACGACCGGTTGTTTGTTCAGGGCAGCCGCAAACTGGCCCGCTCGGTGCTCGAGGTTGATTCCAAGGTGGTGGATGGCGTGGTGAACCTCACAGGGCTGCTGACGCTGGGCAGTGGTGAGGGGCTGAAATATTTCGAAACAGGACGAGCCCAGTTCTATGCCCTGATCGTGTTCGGCGGAGTGATTGCCCTGGTGGTTCTGTTCGGCTCACTGGGCTGAACGAACCGCTGAACCGCTGACGGCCGCCAACGCCCTCCTCTCAACGACGGTCTGTGTGGCTCCCCGAACGGGGCCGAGCAGAACGGAAGACGATTTCTACACTCCAGGGAAAGGCGTGTGTCACATCCGTGCCCTTCCCCTGGCTGAGCGCTGCGATTCTGTTTCCGATCGGCGCAGCCCTGTGCATTCCCTTCGTGCCCGATCAGGGCGAGGGCAAACAGGTTCGCTGGTTTGCCCTCGGCGTGGCGCTGACCACCTTCCTGCTGACCGTGGGCGGTTACCTGAACGCTTACGACCCCGCAGAGCCTGGGCTTCAGCTCCGCGAACAGATTGCCTGGCTTCCTGATCTCGGCCTGTCCTGGTCGGTGGGTGCCGATGGTCTGTCGATGCCGCTGATCCTGCTCACCAGCTTCATCACAGCATTGGCCTGCCTGGCCGCCTGGCCGGTGAGTTTCAAACCCAGGCTCTTCTACTTTCTGCTGCTGGCGATGGACGGCGGTCAGATCGCCGTGTTTGCGGTGCAGGACATGCTCCTGTTCTTCCTGGCCTGGGAGCTGGAACTGATTCCGGTGTACCTCTTGCTGGCGATCTGGGGAGGCAAGAAGCGTCAATATGCCGCTACCAAATTCATCCTCTACACAGCCGGAAGCTCTCTGTTCATCCTGCTGGCGGGTCTGGCAATGGCCTTCTACGGCGACACGGTCAGCTTCGAGTACAGCGATCTGATGGCCAAGAATTTCAGCCCTGGCTTTCAACTTCTCTGTTATGCCGGCCTGCTGATCGCCTTCGGCGTGAAGCTGCCGATCGTGCCCCTGCACACCTGGCTTCCCGATGCTCACGGGGAGGCCACGGCACCGGTTCACATGCTGCTGGCGGGAATTCTGCTCAAGATGGGCGGCTATGCCCTGCTGCGTTTCAACTGCCAGATTCTTCCTGCAGCCCATGCTCAGTTCGCACCGCTGCTGATCGTTCTGGGGGTCGTGAACATCATTTATGCGGCTCTCACCTCCTTTGCCCAACGAAACCTCAAACGCAAGATCGCCTACAGCTCGATCAGTCATATGGGCTTCGTGCTGATCGGGATCGGCAGCTTCAGTGCCCTGGGGTCCAGCGGAGCCATGCTCCAGATGATCAGCCATGGACTGATCGGAGCCAGCCTGTTCTTCCTGGTGGGAGCCACCTATGACCGCACCCACACCCTTCAACTCGATGAGATGGGAGGCGTGGGCCAGAAAATGCGCAAGATGTTCGCGCTCTGGACCGTCTGCTCCCTCGCCTCACTGGCTCTGCCCGGCATGAGCGGCTTCGTGAGCGAGCTCATGGTGTTCGTGGGATTTGCCACCGACGAGGCCTACACGCTTCCCTTCCGAATCGTGGTGAGCGGACTGGCCGCCATCGGCGTGATCCTGACCCCGATCTACCTGCTTTCGATGCTGCGTGAGATTTTCTTCGGGAAGGAAAAACCCGAGCTGGTGGCCCACACCCAGCTCGTGGATGCGGAACCGCGGGAGATCTACGTGATCGGTTGTCTTCTGGTGCCGATCATCGGCATTGGCCTCTACCCCCGCCTGATGACCGACACCTACCGCGCCAGCATGGAGACGCTGGTGGCTCGTGACGTGTCTGCGATGGAATCAATCAGGAGCCCGGCCGGTTCGAACCTGATCCGCAGTGCCCCTCTGAAGGCTCCATTCCTGCCCTCCTGAGCGGGCTTACAGTCGAACGGGTCGAAGGGTTGATTCCATGAAACAGCTGAACTTTCTGCTGATCTTCAGCTTCGGACTGGCGACGGTGATGTTCACCCTGGAGAACACCGCCGCAACCACGGTGCACATCCTTCCCGGGGTCTCCACCACCCTGCCGCTGGCGGCCCTGCTTCTGCTGGTGGGTGGAATCGGCGCAACGGCCGCCTGGGTGTTTGCGGTCTGGACCGGAGTGGTGAGAAAGGTGGAGTTTCTTCAGAATCAGGCTGATCGCGAAGCCCAGCAGGTTCGGCTTCAGGAACTTGAGAACGATCTTCAGCGCTACCGAGCCACGGTTGATGCTCAGCTCGGCCTGCTGCCCGCTGCCGGCCAGAGCGGTGGGAGCCAGGGCGATTCACCTGCATCGGAAGACCCGCTGACGGTTTCGACCCGCTGAAGCCGGAATCCGAGGCACCCTGGTGGGCCTGGTGATCCCCCGGTAAGGTTTGTTGACAGTGGGATTCCTGGAGGATTTTGGCGGAAGCGGGTGCCAGGCTTGCGATCCGCCTGCTTCAGGATGCAGCAGAACGGGGTGAAATCGATGCCTGGGATGTTGACGTCATTGCCGTGATCGATGGTTTTCTCGATCAGCTGCGTCAGAGGATCCTGTTGCCTCGACTGGCTCCAACCGGGTTCGGTGGCAGTTACGAACAGGATCTGGCAGACACCAGCGAAGCCTTTCTTGCCGCTTCGGTGCTGGTGAGTCTCAAAGCCGAGGTGCTGGAGGCCAGCACCTTCGCCCCTGAACCGGAACCGGAAACATCTGAAGAGTTCGGGTTTGATGCCGAAGGCCAGGGATGGCTGGTGAACACCGGGATGGAATGGCCGCGACGACCCGAACGTCATCTTCGCCGCCGACCCGTCGCTCCCCCACCCCTGCAGCGCCCGGTGACCCTGGGGGAGCTGATCCGGCAGCTCGAGGACATCGCCGAGCGGCTGGAGGGGGATGAGCTCCGAAGACGTCAGCGACAACGACCCAGGCGCTACAGCGAAAGAGCGGCCATTGAACAGGTGGCGGCTCTGGCCCACCGGGAAAAACTGCCTGAAACGACAGCAGCCCTGAGCACCTTTCTGCTCCGCTGGGAGCCGGCCTGCGAACTGACCCCGTTTGAGGATCTGGTACAGGCCTGGGCCGAGGTGGTCCGCAGCGGCGGGGTGGAGCAGGATCTCGATGCCGACAGGGTGGGGGTGTTCTGGGCGCTGCTGTTCCTCTGCCATCAGGGGAAGGTGGAGCTCAACCAGGAGCGTGGGCTGTATGGCCCACTCAAGCTGCGCCGCCTGATGGAGCAGGGAGACCGCGTCACGATCCCGTTGCGCCAGGCGCAGGGACCAGCTCACATGCCGGCCGAAGCTCCCTGGGCTGCCTGATCCCGCTGACTAGGATGCCAAAGCGGTCAGTAAGAAAGCGACGCCAATGAAGGCGATGATCCTGGCAGCAGGGAAGGGAACTCGGGTTCAACCGATCACCCACGTGATCCCAAAGCCCATGATTCCGATCCTCCAGAAACCCGTGATGGAGTTTCTGCTTGAGCTGTTGAGGCAGCATGGCTTTGACGAAATCATGGTGAATGTTTCGCACCTGGCCGAAGAGATTGAGAATTACTTCCGGGACGGTCAACGTTTCGGTGTTCAGATTGCATACAGCTTTGAGGGCCGGATCGAAGATGGAGTTCTGATCGGTCAGGCCCTTGGATCAGCAGGAGGGCTCAAGAAGATTCAGAACTTTCAGAACTTCTTTGATGACACCTTTGTGGTGTTGTGTGGAGACGCTCTGATCGACCTCGACCTCACAGAAGCGGTCCGGCGTCACCGGGAGAAAGGTGCCACCGCCAGCCTGATCACCAAGCGGGTTCCACGCGATCAGGTCAGCAGCTACGGCGTTGTCGTGACCGACCCCGATGGGCGTGTTCGCTCCTTCCAGGAGAAGCCCGCCGTCGAGGACGCAGCGAGCGACATGATCAACACGGGCATCTACATCTTCGAGCCCTCGGTGCTCGATTATGTACCGAATGGTGTTCCCTTTGACATCGGATCAGACCTTTTCCCCCGTCTGGTCGAGGCAGGAGCTCCGTTCTATGCCCTTCCCATGGAATTTGAATGGGTGGATATCGGCAAAGTTCCAGATTATTGGCAAGCCATTCGCAGTGTTCTTGAGGGCAAGGTCCGGCAGGTTCAGATCCCGGGCAAAGAAGTTCAACCCGGTGTTTTCACCGGTTTGAATGTGGCCGCAAACTGGGACAGGATCAACATTCAAGGACCGGTCTATGTCGGCGGAATGACCAAAATCGAGGACGGGGCAACCATCAACGGTCCAGCCATGATCGGTCCCAGCTGTCACATCTGTGAAGGTGCCACAATCGACAACTCAATCATTTTTGATTACTCGCGCATTGGCCCTGGAGTCCGTTTGGTGGACAAACTTGTTTTTGGCCGCTATTGCGTTGATCGCAACGGTGATCACTTTGACCTCCAGGAGGCTGCACTGGATTGGTTGATCACCGACTCCAGACGTCATGATCACGGATCCCCCTCCCCTCAGCAGAAAGCCATGGCTGAATTGCTGGGCCAGGATCTGGCTCTCACTCAGATCGCCAGCTGATCGACCTCCCTGCCTGGCCAGGCTGAGTTCAGGTCCTGCAGTTTCAACACCCCGTGATCGAGGCCCGATGAGCTGTTGGGCGACCCCACAGCTCATCGGGGACAAACCCTGCCAGCTTGAGAATTTCAGGAATGCGTTCCTCGGCCTTGACGGCCATCAGATGAACACCCTGAGAGATGTTGTGGTACTGCTCCACCTGCTCTGCGGCGATGCACACTCCCTCAGCTGCCGGGTCAGCCGCTTCTGCGAGTCGGTTGATCAGGGCCTCCGGAATGTTGGCGCCCGGCACCACACGATTGATGAACTGGGCGTTTCTGGCTGATTTGAGCAGAAACACCCCGGCAATCACAGGAAGATTGAGGGGTTGGGCGATCTCATCAACAAAGCGACGCAGGCAGGAGGCATCGGTGACCATCTGCGTCTGCACAAATCGAGCGCCGGCCTGATGCTTGCGGCGCAGCCGGGCTTTCAGGCCGCTCCAGCTGGGCGACTGTGGATCTGCTGCAGTGCCTGCAAACAGCTCGGTGGGTCCATCAGGGAGGACTCCCTGAACGGGATCGACCCCTGCATTCAGTTGGCCCACCAGCTGCAGCAGGCGCACAGACTCGAGATCGTTGACCGGGCGAGCCTCAGGCTGATCTCCCACACGCACCGGATCTCCGGTGAGACAGAGCAGGTTCCTCAATCCGAGGGCATGGGCGCCGAGCAGATCCGCCTGAAGAGCGATCCTGTTCCGGTCACGGCAGGCCATCTGAAGCACCGGCTCCAGTCCCTGACGCTGCAGCAGGCAACAGACCGCCAGGCTGCTCATCCGCATCACGGCCCGACTGCCATCTGTGACATTGACAGCATCCACCCAGCCCCTCAGGCTCATGGCCGCCTCCACGGTGCGGCTGGGGTCGCCTCCCCGTGGTGGAGTGACCTCCGCGGTGACCACGAACCGACCCTTGGCCAGTGCTTCCCGTAAACCCACCACCACACCGCAGATCAAGCCATGATGCGGCATCGGCGGACGGAAGAGCGCTGCGTAGAGTGGAGTCGATGCTTTGGGCCCTGGGGTCTGATCCCGTTGCGATCCAGTGGTGAATCAACTCTCGGAGCGGGAAATCGAAATCATCGAGCTGGTGGCAGAGGGGCTCACCAATCAGGAAATAGCTTCACGCCTGACAATCAGCAAACGCACTGTTGATAATCATGTCAGCAATATCTTTACCAAAACAGGTGCCAAAAACCGGGTCGCCCTGCTCAATTGGGCCATGGATCGGGGCAAGATCTGCCGGGATGGTTTCAACTGCTGTTTTCTGGATCGCCCCCCCAGGAACTGATCCTCCCCTGAGGGCTGAACAGGATTGTCCGTTCGGATTCGGCCCAGCTGGCCAGAGGTCTCAAGGCCAGAGCAGCATTGGATAACTCCGGCCGACCGGTGATTTCCCTGCCGCACCACAAGGGGGCATCGAGCTGCTGATCAGCGGATCGCAGCTCCACCTCGGCGACCAACAGCGGAGCGTTGGCCCCTTCAAATTCGTCCAGAACCCAGTCGCCACCAGGGAGGCTGAGCCCATGGCGAGTCTTGACCACCTGCCACTTGCAGAGGCCCAGAAGATCGGCAGCGTCGCTGTGCGGGATCTCGTACTCGAATTCCTGTCGCACCCTTCCATCCGCGGAACACGGAGCCTTGAGGGTCAGCCAGGACTGCTGCTCGGACTGACGCACCCGGAAGCTGAAACCCTCCGGCTCAGCCACCAGGTAACCCTGCCGCAGCTGCGCGCTCCAGCTCACATGCGATCGCCAGCCATCGCTGTGAACAAGGAAGCGGCGTTCGATCTCCAGAGCCATGGGTACGGTGCGGAGCGATGGATCCGGCGGGTTGGTTCGGCGGGATCAGTTCGGCGAGATCAGTTCGGGGATGGTTCCGTCGCCGTGAGGCTGCCAGCCCAATGAAGTTTATGGGTGAGGGTTCGGTAGTACGAGGGGCTCTGTTCCAGAAGCACGAACAGGGCCGGGTGAGGCCCCCGCTGAATCACGGCTCGGTCGCCGGCTTCAAGGATGGTGGCGTAGGTGCCATCGGTCCAGAGCTTGACACGGCGACTGGACTCGCCGAGGGGCCACACACTCAGCCGGGCGCGGGGGGGCACCACCACGGTGCGGCTGGAAAGGCTCATCGGGCAGATGGGGGTGACCACAATCGCCTCAATGCCGGGATGCAGGATCGGCCCCCCTGCCGCCATCGCGTAACCCGTTGAACCGGTTGGCGTCGCCAGGATCAGTCCATCACCCCGGTACTGATCCACCACCTCGCCATCGATCTCAAGCTCGAGCACACAGGTGGGTGACAGATCATCCAGACAAGGGCGCAGATAGACGTCGTTAAGGGCAGGGAAGGAGTCGTGGGCCGAGTGAGCCGAAGTGCCATCAGCTCGATCCACATGCGCCTCCAGCATCATCCGACGCTCCAGGGCGAACTGATCGTTCTGAAGTCGGTACCAGAGGCTCTCAGCACCCTCCCCCAACGAGAGCAGACGGCGTTCATGGGTAAGAAATCCCAGATGCCCCCCCACATTGAAACTGAGGATCGGGACATCGTGGCAGGCCAGATGGCGGGCGGCACCCAGCACCGTGCCATCACCTCCCAGCACGATGGTGAGATCAGGGAGGTCTTGCTCAGTGGCCAGCAGACCGGGATACGGATTACTGGCGTATCCACTGGTGGCCAGCACAACATGACAGCCACGTTCACTGAGCTCCCTGGAACACCGCCTGGCCTGGCGTTGAGCAGCGAGGCTGCCGGAGCGGACAATCAGCCAGACACGCTGGAGCCGCATCGCTGAACGTTGCTACCAGCGAAGAAGATTGAAGCGCTCCATATCAACAGTCTCTCGATTTCTATACAAAGAAAGGAGGATCGCCAGACCCACGGCAGCTTCAGCTGCTGCGACGGTAATCACGAAAATCGCGAAAACCTGGCCTCGGATCAGATCTCCATCCAGATAGCTCGAGAAAGCCATCAGATTGATGTTGACGGCATTGAGCATCAACTCGATGCTCATCAGGACCCGAACAGCATTGCGGCTGTTGATCAGGCCCCAGACACCTGTGCAGAACAGAATGGCTGCCACGACAAGGTAAGCCTGCAGTGGAACGGCCTGGAGGGGAACGGAAAGGCTTGTTTCAGGGCTCATCGGAGTGTCTCCTGGAGGTTCGATTCGATCAGCAGAGGAGTTCTCTCTTTTTCGATGAGGCCTTGATCTGCAGGCTGTCCGGTGACGACATCGGTGCTGAACACATCTCGACGTGCCAGAACAATCGCCCCGATCATGGCCATCAGCAGAAGAACAGAAGCGAGTTCAAAGGGAAGCAGATAATCGCTGAACAGATGCTCTCCGATCCGGATCGTGGCTTCCTCTCCCACCGGAACAGGCCCCGGCAGATCCCATGCCGTGGTGAAGGCCACCCTGATCAGGAGAGCGAACAAGCCAGCGCAGACGACACCGGACAAAACCCGACGCAGAGCAAGGCCCGGAAGTGATGAGAGATCCTCCCGTTTGTTGACGAGCATGATGGCAAAAAGGATCAGTACATTCACTGCTCCGACGTAAACCAGAACCTGGGCAGCTGCCACGAAACTTGCATTGAGCAGCAGGTAAAGCCCTGCCACAGAAAGGAAAACGCCCCCCAGCAGGAAGGCTGAGTACACGATGTTAGGAAGCAGAACAACCCCGAGCGCACCCACAACGATGGTGGCGGAAAGTGCCAGGAAGCAGACCAACTGGGTGATGGAAGCAATCGTCATCAGCGGGGCTCCTCACTCTCAGGTGATTCAGCGGACAGGGAGGCCAGCACCTCGCTGGGCAGTTTGCCAGCCCTCGGGCTGTCGGCAGCCACCCCATGAGGATCGATCTCCCCCTTCGGAAGGTAGGCGAGTTCCCGAAGCGGGATGACCGCAGGATCGGTTGTGACACTGGTCGGCAGGCGACCGAGGGCAACATTATCGAAATTGAGGGTATGGCGGTCAAAGGCCGCCAGCTCGTACTCCTCCGTCATCGAAAGGCAGTTTGTCGGGCAATATTCAACACAATTCCCGCAGAATATACACACTCCGAAATCAATGGAATAGTTGCGAAGCTCTTTTTTCTTTGTTGCTTTGTTCATCACCCAGTCGACCACCGGCAGATTGATCGGGCACACCCGCACGCAGACCTCGCAGGCGATGCACTTGTCGAACTCGTAATGGATACGACCTCGATAGCGTTCAGACGGGATCAGCTTTTCATAGGGATACTGAACAGTGACCGGCCGGCGCCGCAGGTGATCAAAGGTGACCGCGAGGCCCTGGGTCATGTACTGCGCGGCACCCACAGCATCCCGGGTGTAGTCTCCGACTTTTCTGAGGAATCCGAACATCAATAGACTCAGCGTGGGACGGGAGCGATAGTGACTCGGTAGGGGTCAACCTCGATCGGGATCAACCGCCGAAGAAGCCGGGAAATGCCAGCTTGAGGCCAGCTGTCACCAGGAGGTTAACCAGAGCGACGGGGAGTAGGAACTTCCAACCCAGATCCAGGAGTTGATCAATCCGCACCCTGGGTGTGGTCCAGCGCAGGAGGATCGCCAGAAACACGAGCAGATAGGCCTTGAGCACGGTCATCACAACGCCCACCGAGGCGGTGATCACCTGGACGATCGGGGCGTCAATCGGCTGGGAGAGCCAACCGGCCAGCCACTCCACGGGAATGGGGAAGCCCCAGCCGCCGAGGTAAAGGACGGACACCAGCAGGGCCGACAGCACAAGATTGATGTAACTGCCCAGGTAGAACAGGGCGAACTTCATGCCGGCATACTCGGTTTGATAACCGGCAACCAGCTCTTCCTCTGCTTCGGGAAGGTCGAATGGAAGCCTCTCGCACTCAGCCAGGGCGCAGATCCAGAAAATCACGAAACCCACAGGCTGACGCCAGATGTTCCAGCTGAGGATTCCGGCGCCGGTCTGCTGGTCAACGATGTCGACGGTGCTGAGCGAGTTGCTCATCATCACCACAGCCAGCACCGCCAGGGCGAGGGGGATCTCGTAGGAAATCGACTGGGCCGCTGCGCGCAGGCCACCAAGCAGCGAGTACTTGTTATTGGAGGCATAGCCGCTCATCAACAGACCAATGGGTTGAATCGAGCTGAGCGAAATCCACAGAAAAATGCCAATGCCCACGTTGCTGACCAGCAGGTGCTGGCCGAATGGAACGACCAGCCAGCTGAGAATGACCGGGATCAGAACCAGCACAGGGCCGAGGGTGAACAACAGCCCATCGGCCCGGGCGGGGATGATGTCTTCCTTGAAAACCAGCTTCAGGCCATCGGCAATCGGCTGCAGCACCCCGAGAGCACCGGCGTACTCGGGGCCGATGCGCTGCTGGACAGCCGCTGAGATCTTCCTCTCCAGCCACACATTCACCAGAACCCCCACGACAGCCGCCACGAGCACCAGCACCATCGGCAAGGGGAGCCAGAGCAGGTGAGCAGCCCCTGCACTGAAGCCGAACCCCTGAAGGGTGGCCTCGAAGCTCGACTGGAGGTCCAGACCTGGGGTGACGGCCGCAAGCAGGGTGCGGGAGGTGGGAATCACCATGCCGAAAGCGGATAGAGGTTCAACTTAGGAGGAAGGGAAAGCCGATGGGCGGGCTCTGCTCGCGCTGAATGCTCAGCAACGGCTGCCGATCTCCAACCACTCGCGGACAGAACTGCCGGTGTAGATCTGGCTTGGTCGATAAATCCGATTGGCGCCCAGCTGTTCTTTCCAGTGGGCAAGCCAGCCCGCAGTGCGGGCTATGGCGAAGATCGGCGTGAACAGATCCTGGGGAATTCCCAGCTTCCGGTACACCAGGCCGGAGTAGAAATCCACGTTGGGATAGATGCCCTTCGGTCCGAGTCGATCCGCGGCCACGCACTCGACCTTTCGGGCCAGATCGTAGAGCGGGTCATGCCCAAAGGCACTGAACAGCTCCTCAGCCAGCTTCTGAAGAATCACGGCCCGCGGGTCCTTCACTTTGTATTCCCGGTGACCGAACCCCATGATCTTCTGCTTTTCAGCGATGGCCTGATCCAGCCAGGCCTCCACCCGGTCTTCACTGCCGATGGCTTCCAGCATGGCCAGGACGTCCTCATTGGCACCGCCATGAAGGGGGCCTGCGAGGGTCCCCACAGCCGAGGCCACCACCGCGTAGGGATCGGTGAGCGTGCTGGCGGTGACCCGGGCGCTGAAGGTGCTGGCGTTGAGGCTGTGCTCGGCGTGGAGGATCAGGCAGGCGTCGAAGATACGCGCCGCCAGAGGGTCGGGCTCCCGCTCGGTGAGCATGTAGAGGAAGTTGGCGGCGTAGGGCAGATCGTCGCGGGGCTGAATCGGGTCCTGGCCTTTGCGGATCAGTTGGAAGGCAGCCACCATCGTGGGGATCTTGGCGATCAACCGCACCACTGCCGAAACGATGTACTCCGGGCTGTCAAGCGCCCGGCGTGAATAGAACAGCCCGAGCGAGGCAGCACTGCTCTGCAGCGCGTCCATGGGATGACCACTGGCCGGGAAGCACTTCATCATGTCGCGGATGCGGAAACTCACCCGGCGGTGCATCTGCACTTCGTGTTCGAATTCCGCCAGCTGGTCGGCATCGGGGAGCTCTCCCCAGATCAGCAGGTAAACCGTTTCCAGAAAGGTGCTGTTGGCCGCCAGATCATCAGCCGGGTAACCGCGGTAGGTGAGCAGACCACGCTGGCCATCGATGTCGCAGATGGCCGAATGGGTGGCCGGGACTCCCTCGAGACCGGGACGGAAGGGAATCTCCTGGGGGGTTGCCGCCATGCCTCTGCTGCCGATCGAGCGACCCTACGGCCTGCCCTCAGACCGGCGCCGTAGCGCTGGCTGCCGCCAGCAGCCCCGCGGGCGCCCAGAGCGAGCGCAGGCACGGGCTGGGGCCGAGGCTGATCACGGCCAGCCCGGCTTTCTTGAGGCGGATGGCTCCGACAGGCGCTCCCAGCAGCCGCGAGGCGAGATCGCCCAGATCCGGCTCATGGCCGACCAGCATCAGACGCCGGGGTCCGCAGGCCTCAACCAGGGGCCAGGGATCCCCACCGGGAGCCAACGCCTCATCGATCAGCAAACCATCCACCAGACCAGCCTGCACAACCAGCTCAGCCGTCTGACGGGCCCTCTGCAGCGGGCTGCTCAGCAGCAGGTCGAGCGTGAGGTTCAGCTGCATGAGCCGTTCGGCCACCGCCCGGGTACGGCGCAGCCCACGCGGAGTGAGCGCCCGCAGAGGCTCGGGCGTGGCCCCGCCGCGCGGTTCGGCGATGCCATGGCGCATCAGGAACACCGTCCCCGGTGAGGGGAGCGGATCAGCAGCGGGGGTCATGCCAGATCAACGTGAACCTGCAGCCGATAGCCCCCCTGTTCAGGCGTCACCGCCCATGCCAGGCCTTCAGCAGCGTCGGCCAGAGGTTGACCCGCCAGGGTTGACAACCATCTGAGCCCGGTCCAGCCCGTCAGCAGTTCCCTGGCCTCGCCGGGCCCGACGGCCCAGCGTGCGGCAGGGTCCGGCGACTCCAGGGATGCCAGCTGTTCCAGACGCCGCCGCGGGCCCTGACGGGCCTCGCTCTGCTGCACCAGACGATCCAGCCTTCCTGCCCACCAGGCGTGATCGCCGCTGATCAGCCGGGCGCCGGCCAGTTCCGCCTGCAGCTGTGTCTCCGGGTCGCGGCCCTGGCGCCCGGAGCCGGGAGCCAGCAGACGGGCCCACACCCGAACCACAGGGCCATCAGCGAGCTGGAGAGGAGCGGCGATCAAGCCCTCCGCCGCCAGGGCAGACGCCAGCTGCTCCGGTACCGGATCTTCGGAGCCGGTACCCAGCAGCCAGCCCGACCGGCTGCGGGCCACCAGCATCGGGCCTTGATCTGCCGCACCCACCAGGGCGGGCAACGGGCTGGTCAGGCCTGAAATGGCCCGGGCCAGGAGGGGTTGAACCAGTCCGGAAGCCATGGCCGGATTGTCGATCACAGCAAGGCTGTCGGCCTCACCCTTCAGCTCCCGCAACAGCGCCTCGGCCCGGCCCACAGCCCCGGGCTTCACCGAGGCGACGTCCGGGCTCTGTTCGGTGGGGCGAGAGCTGCGCACAATCGCCTCGACGGCCAGGCTGCGCCCCTCGGGCCTGAGAGCGGCCAGCAGGCTTTCCACACTGCCCTGGGCCTGAAGGTCCGGCGAAACCCCCAGCCAGGACCCCAGAGCGGCCGACCTGGCGCTGAGCAGGGCCACCCCCTCCTCCAGGGAGGCGACACCGCTGCGGAACGGCTCGCTGTCAGCCAGGTTCAGCTCATCGATCTGGGAGACGTCCAGAGCCTGCTCCAGCACCCCACGGCCGGAAGCGATCAGAACGAGGTCGTCATTGATCAGCGCCGTGGCGATGGGAACGACCTGCCGGCCCACCAGAGCGGCGCGGCCACTGATCAGTCCCATACCGCGATAACTGCTGATCTGCAGATCGGTTCCAGCCAGACTTCGTGTCTGCCAGAACCGCTGCAGAAACCGGCGAGCCGCATCCCCATCGCGGCTGCTGAGGCTCAGCAGCCAGTCATCGGGCGGGTCTCCATCACCGGCGTCGATCAGAGCCAGAGCGATCTCATTCCCCAGCCAGCTGCTCAGTTCGCTGCCGTAGTCCAGTCCCGCGGAAGCAAAGGCCCCATCCCGGAGCCTGACCACAGCCTCCCGGGCTGCACGTCGTTGCCCTGGAGGCACCACAGCCCTCACGTAATCCAGGGGCTCCTGACCGTCACTGAACAGATACAGGCTCAGAGGGCTGAGCCGCGGAACAAAACGGGCCGCCACGGGCACGGGGAGAGCCTGATGCTGAAGCCGCAGCGGTGAGCGGGTCAGCACCAGCCACCAGCCGCCGAATCCCAGACCGAGCAGCGTCAGAGCCCCCGCCAGCAGCGTCGCCAGAAAACGGCGGGCCTTCATGCGCCCCAAGCAAGATAGGTTCCATCCTGCCCGCCGCCTTCCCTGTGAGTCTGCCCTCCAGCATCAGGGCCCCTGCGCTTCAGGCCCGCCTGGCAGCTTCTGAACCCATCCAGCTGGTGGATGTGAGGGAACAGGGCGAGCTCGCTCTGGCAAGACTGCCCCATCCGGTGGTGCATCTACCCCTGAGCCGCTCAGCGGAATGGTTGCCGGATCTGGAGAAACAGCTGTCGCGAGAGCGACCGGTGGCCGTGATCTGTCATGCCGGCCTGCGCAGCTGGCGGTTCTGCTGCTGGCTGGTCGATCAGCAGGGATTCACGGACGTCTGGAATCTGGAAGGGGGGATCGACGCCTGGAGCCTGGAGGTGGACGATTCCATCCCCCGCTACTGAGTTGCGATGACCCGGTGACAAGGTTCCTATCATCACCGCACTTCTGAGGGGAGTGTCCGACGACTCCGCCACTCCCTCCCGGCCTGCTCCGGTTCCATCACACCCATGACCGCTGAAGGGCCATCTCTCACCCCACGTCAGCAGGATGTGCTCCGCCTGGCCGTGCGCCACTACGTGGACACCATGGAACCGGTCGGCAGCAAGACTCTGGTGCGCCGCTTCGGGCTTCCCGCCAGTCCCGCCACGGTGCGTTCAGCCATGGGTGTTCTGGAGCAACGCGGACTCCTCACCCAACCCCACACCTCCGCCGGACGTGTTCCCAGCCAGCGGGGCTACCGCGTGTTCGTGGATCAGCTGC
>JAYKHC010000052.1:0-16902 GCA_035285465.1 Cyanobacteriota bacterium | reverse complement strand
TACGTTCCAGCACTGATCGTGCCGCTGATCATCTCAGCGGCTGCGCGCGCGTTGGTGGAACTGGCCAGCACGGCTCCACTGCTGCTGAGCAGCTGGAGGTCTGCGTCCGCACTGAGCCCTTCCAGGGTGGCGCTGAACTGACTGGCTTCGGTGATCTCAAACCGATAAAAATCGTCCCTGTCGCTTTTACCCACCCAGTCACTGAAACTCTGGGAGCCGGAGAGCGTTCCGATGTCTCGAGCGGTTGCCAGGCTGTTACCGGCACCATCGGCCACTGCGGTGCGAAAAGAGAGTCCAGAAGGCCCGTCGCTGGACTCATGCTGCGCCCCGGTGAGGAGATCAGTGTCGGGATCCCCCTTCCAGGCACCGGAATCGGCTGAAGGATCGGCAGAGAGGCTGGAGAGTTCGTTGCGCCAGAGCAGCTCGCCCGACTGGTTCAAGGGCAGCGATGGCGAAGCTTCCAGAACGGCAGCGGCGGCTGGATCCGGGAAAGGCAGGCTGCTCTTCCCTGCCCAAGACAAAGAGGCCGCCAACTCCTCCAGACCCGCTGGACCTGCAAAAGCATTCATCATGAGCTGCCGTCTGTATCCATTCCATCACTCAAGCATTGGAAGCGACAAACCGGAATCCCTTGAGGCCCTTGAGACATTCAGTCACTCACTCTCCTGCCGGTGGCTGCTGAGACCCTTCACGATGGCCTCAGCCAGCGTGGAGCACTCCAGGAGTTCAAGTCCGGCAACAACCTGCCCCAGGCCCGATCCCTTGGGCACAACAGCCCGATGGAAGGCCAGTCGGGCCGCCTCCTGCAAGCGCAACTCCAGCTGTCCGACCGGCCGCAACTGTCCTCCAAGGCCCAGCTCGCCGATCAGCACGGTGCCGGGGGGGAGGATGAGCTCGCGATAGCTGGCCACAACGGCGGCCGCCACGCCGAGATCCGCCGCAGGCTCTTCCACCTCCAGGCCTCCGGCCACCGCCAGATAGCAATCGAAGCGCGACAGGGGCAGGCCCAGGTGCTTCTCCAGCACCGCCAGGATCTGGTGAAGCCGGTTCACGGCGATGCCTGTGGCGCTGCGGCGCGGACTCGCATAGCTGGTGGTGCTCACCAGGGCCTGGAGCTCCACCACCAGAGGCCTGGTGCCCTCGCAGGCCACGATCGTGGCTGTGCCGCTGCTGGGTTGATCTCCGCCCAGAAACAGCTCACTGGGATTGCTCACCTCAGCCAGTCCCCGACCCTGCATCTCGAACACCCCCAGCTCGTGGGTGGCGCCGAATCGGTTCTTCACGGCCCGCAGCAGCCGGTGGCTGGCGAAACGGTCGCCCTCGAAGGTGAGAACCGCATCCACCAGGTGCTCGAGCACCTTCGGACCGGCCAGCATTCCCTCCTTGGTGACGTGCCCGACCAGCAGCAGGGCCGTGTCCTGCCGCTTGGCGATCCTGGCCAGCGCGGCGGCGCATTCGCGCACCTGAGCGACCGAACCCGGAGCGCTGCCCAGCTCGGCATCGTGCAGGGCCTGGATGCTGTCGATGACAGCCACATCAGGCCGCAACCCCTCCAGCTCCTGAAGCACCAGTTCCAGATCGGTTTCGGCCAGGAGCTGAAAGCCTGTGGCCTCAGGGGCCGCCCCCATGTCGATGTCGGCTGCAGGGGCGACGTCCGCTTCCGCCAGCCGGCGCCAGCGCAGTTTCACCTGCTGGGCTGACTCCTCCGCGCTCACGTACAGCACCGAGGCGCGGCGGGCCAGCGAGCGGGCGCTCTGCAGCAGCAAGGTGCTCTTGCCGATGCCGGGATCCCCTCCCAGCAGCACCAGGGAGCCAGGCACCAGGCCCCCGCCCAGAACCCGATCCAGTTCCCCGTAGCCGCTGCTGAGACGCTGCTGGGGGCGATCGCCGACAGCCTCGATCGGTTCGGAGCGGACCGGGCGACCGGCAGGCCCATCCCGGTGGGCGGCGTCCACGCTCCGGCGACGACGGCGATCGGGAGCCGGCCCCAGGGGCTGCTCCACCAGGGTGTTCCAGCTCCCGCAGCCGGCGCAGCGCCCGAAGAACTGGCGGCTCTGGGCGCCACAGTTGCTGCAGATGTAAAGAGAGGTGGGCTTGACCAAGAGCTCTGTGAAGAATGGTGGCGTTGCGTGAACGAAGGCCCCCTCAGCCCTTTTCAGTAGAGCTCATCTGACCTGGCGGCCCTGCTTCCCATGGTGTCGCCCCTGCAAACGCCCCCGGTAACGCTCCTGATCACGCCACGATGACGGCTTCCGCCCCTGCCAAAGAAACGATCCTCGTGGTCGACGACGAGGCGAGCATCCGCAGAATCCTTGAAACCCGACTTTCGATGATCGGTTACCAGGTGATTACCGCCTGTGACGGAGCTGAAGCCCTGGAAGTCTTCCATCGGACCAGTCCAGACCTGGTGGTCCTCGACGTGATGATGCCCAAGCTTGATGGCTACGGGGTCTGTCAGGAGCTCCGCAAGGAATCGGACGTTCCGATCGTGATGCTCACGGCCCTCGGCGATGTGGCCGACCGGATCACCGGCCTCGAACTCGGCGCTGATGATTACGTGGTCAAGCCCTTCAGCCCCAAGGAACTGGAGGCGCGCATCCGCTGTGTGCTCCGCAGGGTTGAGAAGGAGCATGTGGCCGGGATTCCCAACTCCGGACTGATCAGCGTCGGCGAGCTTCGGATCGACACCAACAAGCGTCAGGTCTACCGGGGTGAGGAGCGCATCCGGCTCACCGGCATGGAGTTCAGCCTGCTGGAGCTGCTGGTCAGCCGCAGCGGAGAACCCTTCAGCCGTGGTGAGATCCTCAAGGAGGTGTGGGGTTATACACCCGAACGTCATGTGGACACCCGGGTGGTGGATGTCCATATCTCCCGGCTGCGATCCAAACTGGAGGATGACCCGGCCAACCCCGAGCTGATCCTCACGGCCCGTGGCACCGGATACCTGTTCCAACGCATCGTTGACGCCGTTGCCTCCATCCCAGCCATCGAAGGGGCCTGACGACATCGGCCGCACCCCGCGGCGATCCAGACCCGGCCGGCCGATCAGGCGGCTTGTGATCTGGTATCGACGCAACGCCGCGGTCACCTCTCTGGTGGGCACGGCCACCTCAGCCGTGAACACCGCAGGGACGGTGGCTGGGGTCGCCACCAGCGCCGCCGGCTCGATGGCCACCACCGTGCTGCAACCCCTGGTGTTCGATCCTCTGCGTCGTCTCCAGGGGGGCGGTTTCGGCCCCCTGGAGATCAACGATGCCGCCAGGCTCTGGGTGGCTGTCGATGGGATGGGGGGCGACCACGCCCCGGGCCCGATCCTTGAAGGCTGCCTCCAGGCGGTGGAACTGCTGCCGATCCGGGTGCGATTCGTGGCTGAAACAGCGAAGCTGCAGCGTGCGGTCACCGCCATGAACCTGAAGGAACCGCTGGAGCAGGCGCTGGCGCGCGGGCTGATCGAACTCGTGCCGAGCGGGCCTTCGGTGAGCATGGACGACGAGGCCACGGCCGTCCGTCGCAAGCGGGATGCCAGCATCAACATGGCCATGGATCTGGTGAAGCAGGGCAAGGCCACCGCCGCCTATTCGGCCGGCAACTCCGGGGCCGTGATGGCTTCGGCGATCTTCCGGCTCGGCCGTCTCAGGGGCATCGACCGTCCAGCGATCGGAGCCCTCTTCCCCACCAAGGACCCCTCCCGTCAGGTGCTGGTGCTGGATGTGGGGGCCAACATGGATTGCAAACCCGAGTGGCTGCTCCAGTTCGCGCTTCTCGGCAACATCTACAGCCGTGACGTGCTCCAGGTGCCCAGTCCCCGGATCGGCCTGGTGAACATCGGCGAGGAGGAGTGCAAGGGGAATGACCTCTGCCAGCGCACCCATCCCCTGTTGAGCGGTGATGGGCGTTTCCGGTTCGCCGGCAACTGCGAGGGGAGAGACATTCTCTCCGGCGACTTTGACGTGGTTGTGTGCGATGGCTTCACCGGCAACGTGCTGCTCAAGTTCCTGGAAAGCGTGGGGGGGGTCCTGCTGGACGTGATCAAGGCGGAGCTGCCCCGAGGCCGCCGCGGCAAGGTGGGGTCCGCCTTTCTGATCGGCAACCTCAGGCGCATCAAGAAACGGCTCGACCATGCCGAACACGGCGGAGCCCTGCTGCTCGGCGTGGATGGCGTTTGCGTGATCGGCCATGGCAGCAGCAAGGCGCTGTCCGTGCTCAGTGCCCTGCGCCTGGCCCACTCCGCCGCCAGCCATGGCGTCATGGACGACCTTCACGCCCTGACCGAGAGCAGCGCAACGGCCCAGAGCACCTGTGGTTGACTGATTCCACTGTGGACCTGTCCCTGTGTCGCACGGCATCGCCCTGGTTGGCTGCGGCAGCGCCACACCCGTGGCCAGCGTCAGCAATGCCCAGCTGAGTGTTCGGGTCGACACCAGCGACGACTGGATCCGTACCCGCACAGGGATCCGAGCCCGACGGGTCTGCGGTCCGGATGAGCCGCTCACCAAACTCGCCGCCCACGCCGCCTCGGCCGCCCTCGAACATGCCGGCTGGAGCCCTGAGGACCTGGACCTGATCCTGCTGGCAACCTCAAGCCCCGACGACCTGTTCGGAACCGCACCGCGGGTGCAGGCCGAGATCGGCGCCAGCCGGGCCGTGGCCTTCGATCTCACGGCAGCCTGCAGCGGCTTTCTGTTCGCCCTGATCACCGCTGGCCAGTACCTGGCCAGCGGGGCGATGAGCCGGGCCCTGGTGATCGGCGCCGACCAGCTCAGCCGCTGGGTTGACTGGGATGATCGCCGCACCTGCGTGTTGTTCGGCGATGCGGCCGCGGCCGTGGCCGTGGAGGCCTGCCCAGCCGAGGCAACCGGTCTGCTCGGCTTCCGGATGCGTTCCGATGGCCGGCGCAACGCCTGCCTCACGCTGGCCCAGGTCTCAGAGTATGCCCCGCTGCTGGCAGGAATCACCGCTCAGCGAGGCGGCTTCGCACCGATTCAGATGAATGGTCAGGAGGTTTACAAGTTTGCTGTGCGGGAGGTGCCGGCGATCCTGGCGGAAGTGCTGGAGGCCACCGGCACCAGGGCCGAGGCCCTCGACTGGCTGCTGCTCCATCAGGCCAATCAACGGATCCTTGATGCTGTGGCTGAGCGCTTCAAGGTGCCCGGCGAACGGGTGCTCAGCAACCTGGCCCACTACGGCAACACCTCCGCCGCCACGATCCCCCTGATGCTCGACGAGGCAGTCAGGGATGACCGCATCCGCCCGGGACACCTGATCGCCAGCAGCGGCTTCGGAGCCGGCCTCAGCTGGGGGAGTGCCCTGTTTCGCTGGGCAGGTCCACAGGGCTGAGACCAGCCGACGCCTAACCTCCTGCCGTCCTCAACGGATCGCTGCCAATGGGCATTGCCTGGGTGTTTCCCGGCCAGGGTTCTCAGAAGCCGGGCATGGCCTCCGGCGTGCTGGATCTTCCCGGTGCCCGTCAGCGCTTCGCGTTGGCCTCCGAACTGCTCGGCCGCGACCTGCTGGCCATCTGCGACGGTGCCGGAAAGGGCGAATGTTCCGATCTCAATGACACCCGCAACACCCAGCCGGCCCTGTTCGTGGTGGAAAGCCTGCTGGTGGACGGACTCAGGGAACAGGGCCGCAGAGCCTCGGTGGTGGCCGGACACAGCCTCGGTGAACTCGTGGCTCTCTATGCCGCCGAGGTGTTCGACGCGGAAACAGGCCTGAGGCTGATGCGCAGCCGCAGCGAGCTGATGGCCTCAGCGGGCGGCGGTGCCATGACCGCCGTGATCGGATTCGAGCGAGCCGAACTGGAAACCCTGGTGGCCGCCACCGATGGGGTGGTGATCGCCAACGACAACAGCAGGGCTCAGGTGGTGCTCTCCGGCACACCGGAAGCCGTGGCGGCGGTGAGTGGAGCGCTGCGCTGCAAACGTGCCATTCCCCTGGCCGTCAGTGGGGCCTTCCATTCCCCCTTCATGGCCGGGGCAGCTGCCGCCTTTGCCACCGAACTGGAAGCGGTGCCGTTCGCTGATGCCCGCATCCCGGTGCTCAGCAACACCGATCCCACCCCGGAGACCTCGGGGCCCGTGCTGAAGGCCCGCTTGCTCAAGCAGATGACCAGCGGCGTCCGCTGGACGGAAACCATGGATCGCCTCAGCGCCGATGGGATCGGAACAGCCGTTGAAATCGGCCCCGGCAACGTGCTCAGCGGCCTGATCAAGCGCAGCTGCCCGGGTATCAGCACCGCCCAGATCGCCGGCGCTGGGGATCTCGGTCTGTGAACGGACCCATGAAGAAATTGCTGCGCCGGAGACGGCGTGCCGAACCTCCGGCCCTGATCAGCACCCCGAGGCCCAGCCTCACCTACAGACTGATCAGCTACCTGCTGGTGTTCCCGGTTTTCCGACTGCTGTTCCGAGGCCGGACCTGCGGGAACAGCCATGTGCCCATGGACGGTGCTCTGGTGGTGGTGGCCAATCACGGCTCCCATCTCGACCCACCGCTGCTGGGCCATGCTCTCGGCAGGCCGGTGGCCTTCATGGCCAAGGCCGAGCTGTTCCGCGTGCCGCTGCTCGGACCGATCATCCGGGCCTGCGGGGCTTATCCGGTATCCCGGGGCGCAAGCGACCGCGAGGCGATCCGCACGGCGAGCGACCGGCTTGAGGAGGGCTGGGCAACCGGGGTGTTCATCGATGGCACCCGCCAACCCGACGGGCGTGTCAACAATCCGCAGCCCGGGGCGGCTCTGCTGGCGGCCCGCACCGGCTCACCGCTGCTGCCGGTGGCGATCATCAACAGCCACAGGGCCATGGGGGCCGGCTCGCAGCGGATGCAACTGGTTCCGGTGCATATCCGCATCGGCCGCCCGATTCCCCCGCCTGCCTCGCGCCGGCGCGCTGATCTGGACGCCGCGACCCTGGCCTGTCAGGAGCAGATCAATGCCCTGCTGGATCAGGGCCTGATCGGCCGCAACGGCAACCGCGCGCTCAGCGCCTCCAACGACTGAGCCAGTCCGCGGCTACGGCCCGGAAATCCACCCCCGTGATCACCCAGAGCAGCGCACGGGCCCCGTCCCCGAGCACCTTCGTGATCGGCTCCCTCACGCATTGATCCCCACAGGTCACGGCCATGGGAGTGAGCGTGATCCCCTGACTGCCGGCCACGATCCGGCCCACCAGCAGGGCGCGACGCATGTGATCGGCACTGGTCACCAGCAGCACATGGCGCACCCGGGCCTGGCGCAGATCGCCCACCACTGACGTGAAATTGGTGAGGGTGTCGTAAGCGCGGTAGTCGAGATGCACGCGATCTCCACTCATCCCGCTCTGACCGAACAGCCAGTGGGCATATTCCGGGTTGCTGCCGCTGCTCACGACAACAGGCAGTCCACGCTGGCGGGCCAGGTCCGCTGCCATCTGCTCGCGGGCCGGATCGCCCCCCAGCACAAGGATGAGCTGGGGCTGGGGGGGCTGATGCCACCAGAAGCCCCGCGAGAGCCAGATCAGAGCGCTGGCGGCGGCCAGAACCACCAGGTTGGGAAACCAGGAACGACGGCGGGGGCTCATCGATCAGCCACCGGAGAGGTGGGATAGATGGGCAGAACCTCCGGCCAGGGGCCGGCCAGACGCCGCTGCTCAGCTTCGATCCCAAGAGCGAGCATGGTCTCCAGATCCGCCGGAAGCAGCGGCTGGCCGCTCAGCTGCGGGCCTGGCGGCAAGGAGCAGCCCGTCGCGAACAGACGCGGCGGCTGAAACTCGCGGACCGATCCCAGCGCAGCGGAATCGGGCCCGTAGAGCCCGGCCACCCGTCCGCGCCCCGGCAAGTCCTGGCAGAGCCACGTGGGGGCATCGAGGCCCAGTCGCACCCCTGCCAGCTGGAATCCGCTCACCCCATGCAGAGGGATCGAGAGCTGCTGGGCCAGCGTGCGCGCCAGCACCACCGTGAGGCGGGTCGCGGTGAACCCGCCGGGTCCTGTGGCCACCACCAGACGCCCCAGCAGATGCCATTGGGAAGCCGGCAGCATCTGCTCCACTGAGCTGAGCAACTCGTTGGCCAGCCGACGACCCAGCGGGAAACAGGCCAGACGATCAGCTCCCGGAGCGTCCAGCGGCCGGATTCCCAGCCCCAGCATCTCGCTGCAGCTGTGCAGCACGAGCAGATGCTTCATGACGGCAGGGCCTCCCCAGGCCGCAGACGCAGCCATCGGCCGGGATCCGATTGGAAACTCTCACAGGAGCGCACATCCCATTCAACCCCCACTCCACCCTCGGGCAGATCGAGGACCTGTACATGAATACGGGGGTGACGCGGCTGAAAGTCAGGCTCCCGACTGAGGTGGGGGGCACGATGTTGCCGCTCCACCGCGTGGTAGGCCTGACAACGCTCGACCCAGCGGCAATCCACACAGATGCACATGCGGCCGCAGCCCTGCCAGAAGCCCATTGTGACCACGGGGCAGAACCTGGCAGCAGCCCTGCGAGCTCGACTGGCTCCGGAGCACTGGCCGATCAGGGTCGAGACCCTTCCCTCTGATGCGGTGCTGGTGGGGGGCGCCGTGCGAGATGCGGTCCTGGGTCGCCTGCAGGAGCGGCCCGACCTCGACCTGGTGGTGAGCGAAGGAGCCATCAGCCTCGGGCGTCGACTGGCCCGCGAGCAAAGCGGCACCTGCGTCGTGCTCGATGACCGACGGGACATCGCCCGGGTGGTGCTGGCTGGCTGGAGCATCGACCTGGCGAGGCGTCAGGGCTCGGATCTTGCCGCTGACCTGCAACGGCGGGACTACACCGTGAATGCCATGGCCCTGCCCCTGGCACCGGGGAGCCCGGTGGTGGATCCCACCGGCGGGCTGCGCCACCTCAGGCACCGACAGCTGGTGACGGTGGCGGAAGCCAACCTGCTCGAAGATCCCCTGCGCTTGCTGAGGGGCCTGCGACTGGCCGCAGAGCTGGAATTCAGCATCGAGAGCGGCACCCTGCAGGCGATCCGCCGCCATGCCCCCCGGCTCGGGGAGGTGGCCGGTGAGCGGGTGCTCACCGAACTGGAGAAGCTCTCGGCCGCTCAGAACGGCGACAGCGCTCTGGCGCTTGTCTGCGATCTGAAGCTGCTCGAACCCTGGAGCGTTGAGCCGAGCCTCGCTCTGCCAAAGCAGCGGCTGGCGCTGAAGGCGGCGCGGATGCATGGACTGCTGGATCCGGAACTGTCCACAGCCCTGCCGATCGCCCGGATGGCCTGGTTGCTGGCTGGGCCCGCGGCAGGGCGCCTCAAGGGGAGCCGTCGGCTGCAGCAGCGCTGCGAGCTGCTGCGTCGCTGGTGGGAGGTGCTGGCGGGCCGTTCGCTGGGATCGCTTGGCGAGAACGAGCGGCTGGAACTGCATCGGCAGATGGAGGAAGATCTGCCGGCCCTGGTTCTCAACCTGGCCGAATCGGATGCCCGGAGAGCTCTGGTCCGCTGGCGTGATCCCAACGACGTGCTCTTCCACCCGAAACCGCCGCTCGATGGTCACCGGCTGCAACAGATCCTCAGGCTGCAACCGGGACCCGTCCTGGGTCAGGTTCTCAACCATCTGATGGCAGAGCGCGCCTTTGGCCGCCTCCCACCCGACGACATCCCGGCCGCAATCCAGGCTGCAGAGGTCTGGCTGAGACGCCGGATACCGACCGCGTGATTTACTGTGCTGGCTAAAGGCGTGAAGCAGAGGTTTCTCCTCGCCTTACTGAAGTTTTCTTTTCTCCCTTCCCATGAGCGTTCGTCTCTATGTCGGCAATCTGCCGTCCTCCTTTGATGCCGCAGAGCTTGAGGCTCTGTTTGCAAGCGTGGGGGAAGGGGTGCGTTTCAAGGCGGTTCAGGATCGTGATACGGGAGCCTGTCGCGGCTTCGGTTTCGCCAATGTCGACGAACAGGCTCTTGCTGATGCCGTGATCGAGCAGCTCAACGGCCGGGAATTCAAGGGGAACACCCTCCGCATCGAAGCGTCCGAACGTCGCGAGACCCGCTCCGGCGCCTCCGGAGCTGAGCGGCGCGGCGCGGCCACGCCCACGGCAGGCTCCCGCAAGGCCACCACCAAGGTGGTGCATGCTGACAGCATCGATGCAGACGCTCCCGATCCCCGCTGGGCCGGGGAACTGTCCAAGCTCAAGGCTCTGCTGGCGAACCAGAAGGCGGCGGTCTGACCCTGAACGGAACCTCCAGCTGGCCATGGCGAGGCCACCGGATCGGCCTGATCCGCTCAGGTGACCCGCGATCGGCCCATCGTGTGATCCTGGTTCACGGTTTCGGGGCCTCAGCAGGTCACTGGCGCCACACCATGCCCGCCCTCAGCGAGGTGGCGGATGTTGTGGCCGTCGACCTGCTCGGCTTCGGCCAGAGCGACAAACCACGATCACGACTCCCCGATGAACCGGCGACGCCGGGCAGCGTCACCTACTGTTTCGATCTCTGGGCCGACCAGATTGTCGAACTGGCCCTGCAGCTGCAGGACTCTTCCGAGGCCTGCCTCCATCTGGTGGGCAACTCCATCGGAGCAATGGTGGTTCTCACGGCAGCTGGTCGGCTCTGCCGGCTGGGGAAACCGGCCTCGCAGCTGATCCTGATTGACTGCGCCCAGCGAACCCTCGATGACCGGCGACTGACGGAGCAACCGGTGCTGGCACAACGCTTCCGACCGATTCTCAAGGCCCTGATCCGTCAGCGATGGCTCACGGATCTTCTGTTCCAACAACTGGCGCGCCCCGGCACCATCCGTCGGGTTCTGAGCCAGGCGTACCCATCGGGAGCCCATGTTGATGACGAGTTGGTTCAGCTCCTGTTCCAACCCACTCAATCAGCGGGCGCCAAGGAAAGTTTTCGAGGGTTCGTGAACCTCTTCAACGATCACCTTGCACCAACACTCCTGGGCCATCTCTGTAAACCCGGCCAGACGATCAGATCCGAGGTGCGAATGATCTGGGGCGAGCTGGACCCCTGGGAGGATCCAGAGGAAGCAAGGCGTTGGGCCAGCCAGTTCCCATGCATCAAGGAACTCCGGATCATCCCCGGAGTCGGCCATTGCCCCCATGATGAAGCCCCACAGATTGTCAATCCGATTCTGAACCAGTGGATCAGCGGGCAACGTGATCAGCGGGCCTGAGCCACAAGATAAGAGAAAGGAAGATCAAGCAACTTGCCAGCCCTGGGCACAAAGGCGCGGTGATTGAACACATCATATCGATGTTGCTCGATCACATCCAGAATGCCTCGATAAAGCCGAAGCGACGCCCAGACCGGCCAGCGTGCATCCGGGGAAAGCCAGCGGACACCCAGCTCGGAACGGGAAAACCATTCACGCGCACGCAGCAACTGAAAACGCATCAGTGCACGCCATTCATCATTAACCACACCGGCTAGCAGCTTGTCCTCCGAATAACCAAACCGCAGGATCTCATCCTGCGGGAGATAAATACGCCCGCGGCCACGGTCTTCGCCGACATCGCGCAGGATGTTGGTCAATTGATTGGCAATCCCCAGGGCAACAGCCGCCTCAGACGTATCAGGTCGCTCACTCCAGGGCGCCGAGGTGTATGCGGGATCCACACCCATCACCTCCTGAGTCATCAGACCAACAGTCCCGGCAACCCGATAGCAGTAAAGCTCAAGTTCAGCAAAGCTGGCATAACGATGCTGCTGCAGATCCATCCGCATTCCCTCAATCATGTCGAGGTAAGGTTGAATCGGCTGGGGATAGCGATCCAGGGTGTCCCTCAACACCAGATCAAGCCCGTCCCGCACCTCGCCTGAAAAGAGAGCTCTGGTGCGCTGCTCCCAGAGATCGAGACGCTCAGCCAACTCGGAAACCGGCCTGGACTGGGCCTCCGGGCTGTCCATCAGCTCATCGGTGCGGCGGCACCACACATAGATCGCCCAGATGGCACGCCGCTTGGTGGGCGGCATCAACAGGGTTCCGAGGTAGAAGGTCTTGGCCCACTCGGCGGTCTCGCGCCGGCAGGCTTCATAGGCTTCGTCCAGGCTCGGCAAGCGAGCACCGGCCGTCACGGCGGACAGCACTGTCTCAGGCTGCCACCGCCGACTCGGGCGATGGCGCAGGCGAGTTCGCCTTGGCTGCGATCGGGGAGGAGGCCATCGCCTCTGCACAGAGCTTGCCGCTGAGAACCGCGCCTTCCATGGACGCAAGGTAACGCTGCATCGTGTAGCAACCGGCCAGGAAGAAGTTGGGAATCGGCGAAGCCTGCGCCGGCCTGAGCTGCTGACAGCCCGGCACAGTCTTGTAAACCGACCGGGGCGTCTTCACCACAATCGATTTGCGCAACCTGGCCTGGTCGTCGCCGGTGAAGTGCATGGGGAATAGACGTTTGAGCTCCTCCAGGGTGGCTGCCACGATGTCTTCGTCGCTCCGGCCGATCCAGTCTTTCGCCGGGGCAAACACCAGCTCCAGCATGGAGCGCTCAGGATCCTCATATTCCCGGCAGGTGTTGCTCATGTCGGCGTACACGCTCAGCAATGGGCTGCGGCTGAACAGCAGGTGGTCGATCTCCGTGAGCTTGCGGTCAAACCAGAGATGGATGTTGATCACCGGCACACCGTTGAGGCCCTCCAGCTTCCTGAAGTAGGGGATCTCCTTCCAGGGCTCAGGCAGCAGCAGCTTGAAG
Organism: Cyanobacteriota bacterium; assembly: GCA_035285465.1. Taxonomy (GTDB): domain Bacteria; phylum Cyanobacteriota; class Cyanobacteriia; order PCC-6307; family Cyanobiaceae; genus UBA5018. The sequence goes on along the minus strand of JAYKHC010000052.1, from coordinate 4,267 downwards.
GGATCCACCGGCAGGGCACTCACGTAGGCATCGGCCGTGAGGGTGCGGGGCTCCTGGCCCTTGATCCCACCGATGTGGAACGCCTTCACCGTGCCATCGGCATTGACCTCGATCTGGCGCAGCGGGGCGTTGAGGTGCACCTCACCACCGCGAGCTTCGATGTATTCCACGATCGGCTGGCAGAGGCGCTGGGGAGGGTTGCCATCGAGAAAAGCCATCTTCGAGCCATCGCTCTCCTGCAGGAAGCGATTCAGGGCCGTGAGCACCACGGTGCTGGAGATCTCATCAGGATCAATGAAATTCAACGCCTTGGCCATGGCAATGAACACCTCGTCGTTCACACGCTCCGGGATGTTGTGGAGCCGCAGCCACTCCGTCCAGGAGTACTGATCACATTCCTCCACATACTGCTGACCACGCAGCATCGCTGGCACCAGACCGATTCCGAAGGCGATCTTCTCCGGCCAGGTCAGCAGGTCATTGTTGCCCAGGATGGCCGCGACGCCATTGAAGGGGGCGGGGATATCGGGGAAATCGAAGCGGCTGTAGGTGCCGGGCGTATCCTTCTGATTGAAGATCATCGAGTGGCTCTTCCACTGCAGACGATCTTCGATGTCCAGCTCCTTGAACAGCTGGCGCATGTTGCGATAGGCGCCGAAGAAGATGTGCAGGCCTGTCTCGTACCAGTCGCCGTCTTCGTCCTGCCAGGCCGCCACCTTCCCACCGAGCACGTCGCGGGCTTCCACCACCACCGGGGTGTGGCCGGCGTCACAGAGATATTTGGCACAGGACAGCCCGGCCAGCCCGGCTCCGGCGATGACGACGCGCATGCCCACGTTGAAAAACCTTCGACAACCTTAAGAGCCGCCCCTTTCCCCCAGAGCTTCCAGCCGCTTCCCCGCCGTGTCGGATCACTAGAGTCGGGGGAAGACTGTCAGCCTCCCCATGGCCCCACCGCTGCTGAAGTCCACCACCCGCCACGTCAGGCTGTTCACAGCCCGGGTGGAAAAGGGCGACCTGGTTCCCGATGCCGACCAGCTCACCCTCGATCTCGACCCGGACAACGAATTCATCTGGGATGAACCGGTGCTCGCCAGGGTTCAGCAGCGCTTCAGCGAGCTGGTGGACCGTCAGGCCGGAGCGGATCTGAACGAGTACACCCTGCGCCAGATCGGCTCCGAGCTCGAGGGCACGATCCGGCAGCTTCTGCAGGCGGGCGAACTCCGTTACAACCCGGACTGTCGGGTGCTCAATTACTCGATGGGTCTGCCCCGCACGCCACAACTGCTGTGACCCGCTCCCGTGGAGATGGCAGGAGGTCGTACTCCGACCGCTACGAACCCGCCTACGACAGCTCCTTCCGGGGGCGCGACCCCTACGGACGGGATCGCGAACCTGCAGGCCGGGGCCCCGGCTCACGACGCCCCGGGGGTGGAGATGGCGGTGGCGGACCTGCGGGCTTCAACATCGGCCAGATCGCCGTGCTCGCCGGAGTGCTTGTGGTGGGCATCGGCATCGGCACCGGCATCTCCAGCACCACTCAGGGTGACCAGGGCAACATCGCCAGTTCCCAGCAGCTGGACATGGCGGTACCCGACCCTGAATTCTGCCGGCAATGGGGAGCCAGCGCCTTCGTGATGGACGTGGAGCTCTACACCACGATGAATCCCAGCTCAAGCTTCGTGACCCAACCCTCTCTCAAGCCGGGGTGTGTGATCAGGAGGGAGAACTGGAGTGTGCTCCAGAAGGAGGGGGCTGTGACCGCCGAGCAGATGCGTCAGTGCAAACAGCGGATGAACACCTTCGCCTACATCGGCTCGGTGAAGGACAAGCCCGTGGTCCGTTGCGTCTATCAGACCGACATCAGCGAGAACAAGTTCATCACCAGGGGTGTTGCTGACGACACGCTGGGGATCACCCCGGAAGCCGATCAGTTCTGAGCCTCATCCGCCTGGGATGGGCTTGGGATCAAGGGCCGGCGTAACGGGCTGTCGGGGCTGGCGAACACCGGTAGCACCTCGCGCCTGAAGGCATCAGCGGCTCTGGAGCAGTAGCGCGCCGGATGGGTGATCAACTTCAACTGGCGACGCACCTGCAGATCGGCCACCTGGGGGCGATGCAGGCTGCCGGCCGAGAGCTCACGCTCAATCGACACAACCGGCAGAAAAGCGGCCCCCAGCCCGCTCTGCACAGCGTTCTTGATCGCTTCGAAGGAGTTCAGCTCCATCTCGATCTTGAGGCGTCCCACATCCAGCCCGGAGCGCGCCAGAAGCTGATCGACCATTTTCCGGGTTGTGGACTGGGCATCCAGGCAGACGAAACCCAGGCGGTAGAGGTCTTCCTTGGTGAGCTCCGGCAGCCGGGAGAGCGGGTGCTTGGTCGGCAGCACCAGGGCCAGCTCGTCGCTGGCGTAGGGGACCGCCTGAAGCAGCTCGCTGAGGTCGGCAGGAAGCTCGCCGCCGATGATCGCCAGATCGATCTGCCCGTTGGCCACGCTCCAGCCGGTGCGACGGGTGCTGTGCACCTGCAGCTGAACCGCCACATCCGGATACTTCTGACGGAACAGGCCGATCATCCGGGGCATCAGATAGGTGCCGGTGGTCTGGCTGGCACCGACCACCAGGGATCCGCCGCGGAGGTTATGGAGATCCTCCAGGGCGCGGCAGGCCTCCTGGCACTGGCTGAGGATCCGGTCGCAATAGCTGAGCAGCAGATGGCCTGCCTCGGTGAGCTGCGCCTTGCGGCCACCCCGGTCGAACAGCGACACACTGAGCTGCTTCTCAAGGTTCTGGATCTGCAGGCTCACGGCCGGCTGGGTCACGTAGAGGCTGTCGGCCGCCTTCTTGAAGCTGCCCTCACTGGCAATGGCCCGCAGGATGCGGAGCTGATCGAGGGTGAAAGGCAGATCAGCCATGGCCGCATCGCAGGCCGGAACTCTACGAGGGGCGCCCGATGGCGAGAATCCACCTGCCCAACGCCCTTCCCGTTCCGGTCATGGCTCCCGACATGCACCACAGCAGCTGGGTGATGCTGGCGCTGCTGCTGGCCTTCGCAGTGATCCACAGCGGCGGAGCCTCGCTGCGGGTCTGGGGTGTCACCCGGATCGGCGAGCGCGCCTGGCGCCTGCTGTTCGCCGCCATCAGCATCCCGTCGGCGGTGGTGGTGATCGCTTACTTCCTGCAGCACCGCTACGACGGCGTTCGTCTCTGGAATCTGCAGGACCAGCCCTGGGTCGTGCCCGTGGTGTGGCTGGGCACCGCGATCAGTTTCCTGTTCCTGTACCCGGCCACCTACAACCTGCTGGAGATCCCGGCCGTGCTCAGGCCGCAGGTGAGGCTCTATGCCACGGGCATCATCCGGATCAGTCGTCACCCGCAGGCCGTCGGGCAGATCCTGTGGTGCGCCACCCACCTGCTCTGGATCGGCACCAGCTTCATGGTGGCTGCCTGCGCAGGGCTGATCGCCCACCACCTGTTCGCGGTCTGGAACGGCGACCGACGCCTGGCCAACCGGTTCGGAGCAGCCTTTGAGGAGCTGCGGGCCAACACCTCGGCCCTCCCCTTCAAGGCGGTGCTGGATGGCCGCCAGCAGCTTGTGTTGCGGGAATTTCTGCGACCGGCTCAGCTGGGGATCGCCATCGCCGTAGGAGTGTTCTGGTGGGCCCACCGCTTCATCGGCCTGGCCTCCACCAGCTTCTCCCGCACCGATCTCGCCCACTGGTTGGGGTGAACACCCGGCCCGAGGAGCCTGCCTAAACTTCTCACACTCTCCCCATGACGGATGCCGTCAGCCGCTGAAATCGCCTGGTTGATCCCGGTGCTTCCCTTGCTCGGTGGCTGTCTCACCGGTCTTGGACTGATCAGCTTCAACCGAACCGTCAACCGGCTTCGAAAACCGGTCGCCTGGCTGCTGATCAGCTGTGTGGGCGCCGCCGCGGTGCTGAGCTACGTGGTTCTTGCCCAGCAGCTCGCTGGCTCCGGACCCACCGAGGTGCTGTTCAACTGGGCCACGGCAGGCTCCTTCAACCTGCAGATGGGATTCCGGGTGGATCCTCTGGCTTCGGTGATGCTGGCCCTTGTCACCACCATCGCCCTGCTGGTGATGGTGTACTCCGATGGCTACATGGCCCACGACAAGGGATATGTGCGCTTCTTCACCTATCTGGCTCTGTTCAGCAGCTCGATGCTGGGGCTGGTGATCAGCCCCAATCTCCTGGAGATCTACGTCTTCTGGGAACTGGTGGGGATGTGTTCCTACCTCCTGGTGG
>JAYKHC010000051.1:0-13233 GCA_035285465.1 Cyanobacteriota bacterium | reverse complement strand
ATCACACCATGTTCTTGATGATTATTTGAGTTGACGCCCTGCCTTTCTGTCTGGCTCAGCGGCACGCTGAACTCCTATTCCTGAAGCCTCGGCAGCAGCTGCACCAGGTTGCAGGGGCGGGTGCCGCTGTCGAGCTGGGCCTGAATCAGCCGATCCCAGGCGGTTTCCACCGCATCCAGCGAACCGGGCAGCACGAAGATCACCGTGCCGTTGGCCACCCCAGCCAGGCAACGACTCTGCAGGCTGCTGGTACCGATCGTTTCAAACGACAGCACGCGGAACAGCTCGCCGAAACCGTCGATCGTCTTGTCGAGCAGGGGGGTCACCGCCTCCGGCGTGCCATCCCGTCCGGTGAGGCCGGTGCCGCCGCTGCTGATCACCACCTGCACTCCCGGATCGGCAATCCAGCGGCTCAGCTCGGCCCGGATCCGGTAGCGGTTGTCCGGCACAAGCCTTCGCTCCGCCAGGCGATGGCCAGCTGCCTCAAGCCGGCCCTGAAGGGCATCCCCACTGCGATCCTCAGCGAGGGTGCGGCTATCGGACACCGTGAGCAGAGCAATGGCCAGCGACACGGAGGGCAGCACTCGAATGGGGCCTAGCCTCCATCCAAGCAGTGGCCTGGGGTGGATGGTGAGAGCCGACGGTCAGCGCTGCCGCCCAGCGCAGCACCAGCCAGGGAACCCAGAAACTCACCGGGATGTTCGGGCCGGATCCCTGCCCAGCCGTGAAGCCGCCCCAATGAAGCTGCGGGTGCGCCTGTTCGGAGACCTGAGGGAACGGGCCGGCTGGGCGGAGCGGTGGCTGGACGGGAGCTCGTCGCCAACCCCCCGGCAGCTCTGGGCAGCCCTCGCGACCGACCTGGGAGACCCTCCCACCCTGCCGGGCCGGATCCGCGTGGCCGTGAATCAACAGTTCGCCGAGCCCAGCACGGCCCTGAGCGACGGCGATGAGGTGGCGTTCCTGCCACCGATCAGCGGCGGCTGAGCGGAGGCTGCGGCCATGACCGTGATTTCGGTGACCCTTCACAACGAACCGTTCAACCCCTTGGCCCTGCTGGCCGGCTGGGAAGCCAGCCTGCCAGGGCTCACCGGGGAGTTGCCGGCGGCGCTGGCCTCATTCGTGGGGCGGGTGCGGGGCCGCAGCACCTGCGGCGCACCCCTGGCAGCCCTGGAGCTGGAGCACTACCCGGGCATGACCGAAGCCCAGATCCGGCGCTGCGCTCATCAGGCTGGCCTGAGCCACCAGGCCCTGGCGCTGCGGGTCGCCCACCGGGTGGGTCGCGCCGCTCCGGGTGAGGCCCTGGTGTTGGTGGCGGCGGCGGCCGATCGCCGCGGCCCGGCCCAGCGGGCCTGCTCTGAACTGCTGGAAACGCTCAAACACGAGGCGCCGTTCTGGAAGAAGGAATGGCGTGCTGACGGCACGGCAATCTGGCTCCAGGGCAACACCTCGCTGTGAGCAACCCCCGGGCCGGCTAGGTCAGGGCGAGCCGGAACGGTTGAGGCAGGGCCACCTCGGTGAGGTCGTGGCTGTTGGTGTTCTGCAGCTCCAGCAGGAAGAAGCCCGCCTGGGGATCGGGGAAATACGGCCCCGAATGCCAGGTTCCTGCATGCAGCTTGAGGATCACCCCGGGCTCAATTCGAAACAGCTGGATCAGGGCCGGATCAGGAGGCGCGAGCTCCGGTTGTGGAGGCGCCAGCACCATCCACCAGGGTTTTCCATCAGCGGAAGCCAGGCACTGGCTGCAATGACGATGACGCGCCAGCGACGCCACCACCGGTTCGCGGTGATCGGCTCTCATCGCCCAGAACCGGGGCGGCGCGCCCTCGAGGGTGAGCTGAACATCGGTCACTCCGAAATCTGCTCCATTCGGCACCGGCAGCACCAGTTCCCCGCAGGGAGCCAGGAACTCCGGCGTCGAGGGAGTGGGCTGCAGCCAGGTCATCAGAGCAGCGGCAGGCGCAGCAGCTGCGCCCACAGCTCCAGGCCGGGCTCAAGAGCCCCCTGCTCCGCCGGAATCTCCAGCAGCAGATCAGCCTGCTCAAGCGAACCGATCCGGGACGAAGCCTGGCTGCCCTCCACCCGCGCCAGCAGTTCGCCGCCCGGGCCCACCTCCAGCCTTGCCCGGGCGAGTTCGGGGCGGCCGGGAGCGCGCTTCAGGCCTGTGGCCAGCCGCACCTTGAGGCGGGGAAGGAGCTGCACAGGCGCCCCTTCCAGCCGCTGCAGAGCCGGCCAGAGCAACTGCAGAGCGGTGACGGCCGCGGCCACAGGGTTGCCGGGCAGGCCAAAGAACGGCACACGCCGCCCACCGGCCTGGAGATGCCCGAAGGCAAAGGGCCGCCCCGGCCTGAGGAACAGCTTCCAGAAACCCACCTCCCCCAGCTCGGCCACCAGGGGGCGGATCCAGTCGGCATCCCCAGCCGAAACACCACCGGTGGTCACCACCAGATCGCAGCACTGCGCAAGCTGCTGCAGGGCAGAGCGGAGCGCCGGCGGCTGATCGGCCACCACCAGCCGCTCAGCCGTGGCGTAGCCAAGCCGTTGCAGCAAGGCCTCCAGCAGGAGGCCGTTGCTCTCCCAGATCGCCCCCGGGGCGCGGGCCTCACCCAGCGGGGTGAGCTCATCGCCGCTGATCAGCAGGCCGATGCGCGGCTGGCCCCACACCTTCAGATCGGCCACCCCGCAACTGGCCAGGCGCCCCAGCTGTGCCGGACCCAGGCGGTGGCCCGGCTCCAGCAGCACCTGGCCCGGGGCCGCCTCTTCCTCAGGGGATCGGATCCAGGCGTTGGGACCCGCCGGCCGCTCAAGGCGCAGCCTGTCGCCCTCAACACGCACCAGTTCCTGAGGCAGCACCCGCCCGCTTCCCTCCGGCACCGGTGCTCCGGTGAGAATCCGCACGGCCTGGCCCTGGCCCAGCGCCGCCTGAAACGGAAGCCCGGGGGCCGAGCGGCCCACCAGCTGCCAATGGGCTCCAGGGGCTGGTGGCGCGGAATCACCGCCGATGGCGTATCCATCCATGATCGCGGCCCGGAAGCCCGGCACCGCCTCCCGGGCCCGGACGACTCCGGCCGCCACCCGGCCCAGAGCCCGATCCAGGCCCAGGGTCTCCGGGGCGTTCAGCGGTTGGATCGCCGCCAGCACCTGGCTGCGGGCCTGTTCAAGCGGCAGGCCCTCAGCGGGAAACGGTTCAGAGCTGATCACGGCCGCGGGTGAACCCAGGGGCCGCGTCGACCGCCTTCCTTGGCGAGCAGCCGCACCGGCCCGATCGTCATCGCAGGATCGGCGCTTTTCACCATGTCGTAAAGGGTCAGAAGGCCCACCTGAACCGCCGTGAGAGCCTCCATCTCCACGCCGGTGGGGCCCGTGGTGCGGGCGCGGGCCTCCAACCGCAGCCCAGCGCCATCACCGCCGGGCTCGATCAGCACCTCAACACCGGCCAGGGCGATCGGATGGCAGAGGGGGATCAGCTCCCAGGTGCGCTTGGCAGCCTGAATCGCCGCCACCCGGGCCACGGCGAGCACATCGCCCTTGCCGGCTCGCCCCGCCAGCACCATGGCCAGCACCTCAGGCGCCATGCTGATGAAACCCTCGGCGGTGGCCAGGCGTGGAGTGGCGGGCCGATCGGCCACATCCACCATGTGCACCTCGCCGCCGGCCGTGAGGTGAGTGAGGGCCTCCGCCATGGCGCACCGTGTAGGGGCCTGGGCAACTTAATTCCAGGCGCACGGGGAGCGCGTCCTGACTCGACCTGCCGCAGTCTGCACCGTGACTTTGCTGAACTGGCCTCATCCCCGGGCCGCTGCCGTGCGCCTTTCGCGCCCTTCCACCCTGCTCTGTGCCTTCCTCACCCTGCTGAATGATCGGCTGAGCGAAACCCTGATCTTTCCCCTGCTGCCGTTCCTGCTGGCCAGCTTCAGCAGTGATGGACGCACCCTGGGGCTGCTCACCGGCAGCTATGCCGTTGCTCAGTTTCTGGTGACACCGCTTCTCGGCGCCCTCAGCGACCGCTACGGCCGCAGGCCGGTGATTGCCGTGTGCGTCGCCGGCTCGGTGCTGGGGCTGACCCTGTTCTCCGCCACCATCGCCTTCCCCTGGGCCAGCCAATGGCCCGCCGCCAGGCAGGCCGGTCTGCCCCTGGCACTGCTGTTCATCGCCCGGTTGATCGATGGGATGAGCGGCGGCACCGCGGCCACCGCCGGGGCGGTGCTGGCGGACATCTCACCGCCGGAGCAACGGGCCAAGGCCTTCGGATTGATCGGTGTGGCCTTTGGCCTGGGCTTCATTCTCGGCCCCGCCGTCGGCGGCCTGCTGGGCCGGGTGAACGTGAACCTGCCGCTGCTGCTGGCCGTGGCGATCGCTGTCTCCAACCTGGTGGTGGTGCTCACCCTGCTGCCCGAGACCCACCCGATCGACGCCCGCATCCCGCTGCCACGCAAACGCGAACTTCAGCCCTTCACCCAGCTCTCGCGGGTGTTCCGCAACCCTCAGATCCGGCGGCTCAGCGCCGCGTTCTTTCTGTTCTTCCTGGGGTTCAACGGCTTCACGGCGATCCTGGTGCTCTACTTCAAGCAGGCGTTCAACTGGGGCCCCGGGCTGGCCGGCGGTGCCTTCCTGATCGTGGGGGTGGTGGCCACCGTGGTGCAGGGCGGTCTGATCGGACCGCTGGTGAAGCGCTTCGGTGAATGGCGTCTCACCCTGGCCGGCCTTGGCTTCGTGATCGCCGGCTGCCTGCTGATCCCCCTGGCCACCGAGATCACCGCCCAGCCGGTGGTGTTCTCCGCCGTGGCGGTTCTGGCCCTGGGCACAGGCCTGGTCACACCCTGCCTGCGGGCCCTGGTGTCACGCCGACTCGATGATTCCGGCCAGGGTGCCGCGCTGGGAAGCCTGCAGGGGCTCCAGAGCCTGGGCAGCTTCATCGGCCCTCCCCTGGCAGGCCTGGCCTATGAAACCCTGGGACGCACCAGTCCGTTCTGGCTGGGGGCCAGCCTGCTGGCAGCAGTGGTTCTGCTGGTGGCCGGAGGCACCCACCGTCAAGGTTCCAGGCTACAGATTCTTCCCTGAAGGCATTGCTACGTTCAGGCCAGAGGCCGATCCGAAGGGTGTTGCGGGATCGTGAGCTGTTGCCATGGCCATTGAAACCGCAGAGCCCCTGGTGGCTCCAGAGCACTACATCAACCGTGAGCTGAGCTGGATCGCCTTCAATTACAGGGTGTTGGCCCAGGCCCTGAACGAACGAACCCCCCTGCTGGAGCAAGCCAAGTTCAGCGCCATTTTCAGCAACAACCTCGATGAATTCTTCATGGTGAGGGTGGCCTCTCTGAAGAGCCAGATCGAAGCAGGGGTGTCCAAACTCAGTGATGACGGACTGACACCGCTCCAGCAGCTTTCAGCGATCCGGCTGCGATTGCGGCCTCTCCTGGAGCTCCAGCAGCAGCATTACCGGCACTCCCTGAAATCCAACCTGAGTGAATACGGCGTTCAGCTGATCGATTACGCGCAGCTGAACCCCCAGCAGCAGCAATGGGTGGATCACTATTTCCAGATCGCGATCTTCCCGGTGCTCACACCACTGGCGGTTGACCCGGCTCACCCCTTTCCCTTTGTGAGCAACCTCAGCCTGAACGTGGCAGCCCTGGTGCGTGATCCCGAGAGCGGTCAGCAGCAGTTCGCCCGGGTGAAGGTACCCCAGAAGATCCTGCCCCGCTTCCTGCGCATCCCTCCGGAACTGAGCGGCAGGAGTCCGGAGCCGATCGCCACGGCCGTGCCGCTCGAGCAGGTGGTGGCCTTCAATCTGGGGATGCTCTTCCCCGGCATGGATGTGGAGGGGCACTTCTTTTTCCGCGTCACCCGCGATGCCGACCTGGAATTGAGGGATCTGGAGGCCGACGATCTCATGGAGGCTCTGGAGGAGGGCCTGCGGAAACGTCGACGCGGCGGGGAGGTGGTGCGCCTGGAAGTGGCTGACGAAATGCCGGAGTCGGTGGTTCAGCTGCTGATGGAAGGGATGGATGTCGAACCGGAAGACGTCTACCGAACCAACGGTCCTCTCGGGCTGGACGATCTGATGGGTCTGCTGGGGCTGCCGCTGCCCCAGCTCAAGGAAAGGTCCTTCAAGGGCCGCACCCATCCCTTTCTGAGCCGCGCCCAGAAAAGCCAGCTGGAGGATGGCTCGATCAAGGCAGAGGAATTCGAGAGCATCTTCTCGGTGATCCGCCGCGGGGATGTGCTGCTGCAGCACCCCTATGACCTCTTCTCCACCTCGGTGGAGGAATTTCTCAATCAGTCCGCCGACGACCCCTCGGTGCTGGCGATCAAGATGACGCTCTACCGCACCTCCAAGGATTCACCGGTGGTGGCGGCGTTGATCCGGGCGGCCGAGAACGGCAAGCAGGTGATGGCCCTGGTGGAGCTGAAGGCCCGGTTCGACGAAGACAACAACATCCAGTGGGCCAGGCAGCTCGAAGGCTCGGGCGTCCATGTCGTCTATGGGGTTGTGGGGCTGAAGACCCACACCAAGATCCTGCTGGTGGTGAGGCGGGAGAAGGAGCGGCTTCACACCTACGTGCATCTGGGCACCGGCAATTACAACTCCAGAACATCGAGCCTCTACACCGACCTCGGCCTGCTCACCGCCAGCCCGGCCTTCGGAGCCGACCTGGTGGAGCTGTTCAACTACCTCACCGGCTTCTCCAAGCAGCAGTGTTTCCGCAAGTTGCTGGTGGCTCCGGTGAGTCTGCGCCGACGGATGGAAGAACTGATCCGACGTGAGATCAGCCACGCTGAAGCGGGTCGTGAGGGAAAGATCCTGGCCAAGATGAACGCCCTGGTGGACCCAGGGATCATCGCCCTGCTGTATCGGGCCTCCCAGGCAGGTGTACGGATCGAACTCGTGGTGCGGGGAATGTGTTCGCTGCGACCAGGCCTGGAAGGTGTCAGCGACAACATCCGCGTGGTGAGTGTGATCGGGCGCTTCCTGGAACACTCACGTTTGTTCTGGTTTGCCAACAATGGCGACGCGGAGGTTTATATCGGCAGCGCTGACTGGATGCCGCGCAACCTTGATCGCCGAGTGGAAGCGGTGGCGCCGGTTGAGGATCCGCGGCTGCGCAGCCAGCTGGAGCAGGTGCTGGAGCTCTATCTGAACGATGCCGGGGCCTGGCACATGGCCAGCGATGGCCAGTTCCACCAGATGCCACCGGAAGGCGACGGGCGTCTGGCCCAGAGCGAACTGATGAGCCGCTGGCGGGGTGGACTCAGGAATGCCCGGTCATCCTGAGGGCCTGCAGTCTCAGGGAGGGACATCTTTTATGTGTCCAGTTTCAGGTGTCCAGCGCCACAGCGAACAGCAAGACCTTTGGATATCCTTAATAATTGGCCCCAACAGATGTCCGCCGTGAGTGGCCAATTCAGCAACTTCTACATCTTGGAGCAATCTTCGTCAGCCAAGGTGCTACGGTTTCTTCAAATACCTTCACACGGAGGCTAGGGGTGATGGGGACGCCTCAGCAATCCGCTCAGCTTCGCCTGCCACAGGTGAAGTCTGTGCGCAAATCGATGTCGGGTGAAGGAGCGTCCCGCTCCAACGGCCGCCTGAGCGCTGATTCGATCGGCTGGTACCTCAGCACGATCGGCAGGGTGCCCCTGCTCACAGCAGCGGAGGAGATCGAGCTCGCTCATCACGTGCAGGCTGCCAAGGCCCTTCACGAACTCCCCACGCAGGAGCTCAGCGGCCGGCAACGGCGCCAGATCCGCATGGGGCAGCGGGCCCGCGACCGGATGATGGCCGCCAATCTCAGGTTGGTGGTGAGCGTGGCCAAGAAATATCAGAATCAGGGTCTGGAACTGCTTGATCTGGTTCAGGAAGGTGCGATCGGGCTCGAACGGGCTGTCGACAAATTCGATCCCGCCATGGGCTACAAGTTCTCCACCTATGCCTACTGGTGGATTCGCCAGGGCATGACCCGGGCGATCGACAACAGTGCTCGCACGATCCGTCTGCCGATCCATGTGAGCGAGAAGCTCTCCAAGATGCGACGCATCAGCCGCGAACTGTCTCACCGCCTCGGCCGCCAGCCGAACCGACTGGAGCTGGCCCATGCCATGGGGATGGCTCCCCAGGACCTCGAGGATCTCGTGTCCCAGAGCGCTCCCTGCGCCTCACTCGACGCCCACGCCCGCGGCGATGAAGACCGCAGCACGCTGGGGGAACTGATTGCGGATCCCGCCAGCAATGAGCACTTCGATTCCATGGATCGAAGCCTCCAGAAGGAACATCTGGGCTCCTGGCTGTCCCAGCTCAACGACCGGGAGCAGAAGATCCTTCAGCTTCGCTTCGGGCTCGAGGGCAGCGAACCGCTGACCCTGGCCGAGATCGGTCGTCAGATCAACGTTTCCCGCGAGCGGGTCAGACAACTGGAGGCGCGGGCGTTGATGAAACTCCGGCTGATGAGCAACATGCAGCAGGCAGCCTGAAGCCTGTGCCCGGGCAACTGCTGGGAATGGCGGCAATCGCCGCCTGGCTCGCTGTGCTCAGCCTCAGTGCCCTGTGGGTTCGCCGTTGCTGGGATGCCCAGCGCGAGTGGAGTCGCAAGCTGATTCACATCGGCGCCGGAGCGGTCGCGCCGCTCGCCTGGTGGCTGGGCATTGAAGCGGCCGTTGCGGTGCCTGCTGCCGGGGTTGTCACCCTGATGGCGGCCCTCAACCATCGCATGCGGGTTCTGCCGGCGATTGAGGACATCGATCGCGCCAGCTATGGCACCGTGGCTTATGGAGCCTCGATCACCCTCCTGCTCTGGTTGTACTGGCCTGTTCAGCCCTCAGCCGTCACGGCCGGAGTGCTGGTGATGGCCCTGGGCGATGGACTCGCAGGGCTCGTGGGTCCAGCGGTCCCCTCGCTCAGCTGGCATCTCTGGAAGCAGCGTAAATCTCTGGCTGGAACCGGGGCCATGGCGGCAGCCAGCCTGGTGGTGCTGGTGGGATTACGCGCCTTCTGCCTCGATCAGGGCTTACCCACCCCTGGCCTGCCTGCCCTGGTGGGAATCACCGCAGCGGCGGTGAGCCTCGAGCAGGTGGCCGTTCTGGGGATCGATAATTTCACAGTTCCGATGGCGGTTGGCTGCCTCTGGAACAGCCTGGCCCACTGACTTCCGAAACCCTGATTTCTGCTGCCCTGACTTCTCAGGCCTTCAACATCGCCTCACAGCGTCTCTCCCAGTCCTGCGGGGTACCGATCCCCGCCACCAGAACCCGCTCAGGCGGCTCTTCCCGCAGGCGGAGCTGCCACTGGCGGATCGCTTCAGCACGTTCCATCCAGACTCCCACCACCGCACCCTGAATGGCCTCAAGCTCCCAGCAGCGCTGGCCGGCCACATCACGGGTCCAGGCCAGCAGGTGATCGAGCTGAAAGGGGCGGAATCCGGCAAAGGCTGGACCGCTCCCCTCCGAGGAACTCTGCTCGAGGTAGAAGGCCTGGAGAGGATCTGAGAGTCCGCAGAATTGAAGCAGAACGGTCATTGAAGCCATCGGATGATGTGGAGGGAACCTTATTCATGTCCTCCCTTGAATCCGTTCAGACCGAACAGTTCAGCAGGCTCACAACAACCTGGCACTCGAAGTTGAAGAGTGCCAGATAGAGCCAACGCCCCTGGGCTGCTCAGACAACAGCGAAGCTCTGGGGAGCCTGAACCGCTCGCACGGCTGAAGCCAGCTCCTCCAGAAGCGCGGCGGTGGTGGCCAGATCGATGCAGGCATCGGTGATGCTCTGGCCATAGGTGAGCTGGTCGAGATCAGCTGGAATCTTCTGGTTACCAGCCACCAGGTGACTTTCCAGCATCACCCCCATCACATGCCGGGAGCCGCCTCTCACCTGCTGAGCCACCTGCCGCAGCACCTCAGCCTGGAGCCGGTAGTCCTTGTTGGAATTGCCATGACTGCAGTCCACCATCACCCGGGCCGGAAGACGGTCGCGCTGCAGGGCTGCCGCCACCTCCTCAATGGCCTGAGGGTGGTAGTTGGTGCCCCCCTTCCCACCGCGCAACACCACGTGGCCATCGGGGTTGCCGGTGGTGCTCACGATCGAGGCGCTGCCATCACGGTTGATGCCCAGAAAATGGTGGGGTCGAGCCGCAGCCTGCATGGCGTGAATCGCCGTTCCCACACTGCCGTCTGTGCCGTTCTTGAACCCGATCGGCATCGACAGCCCCGAGGCCATTTCCCGGTGGGTCTGACTCTCGGTGGTGCGGGCACCGATGGCTGTCCAGCTGATCAGATCGGCGATGTATTGCGGCACGATCGGATCGAGCAGCTCGGTGGCGGCGGGCAGGCCCGATTCGCTGAGATGCAGCAGCAGCTCCCGGGCCCGTCGCAGGCCGGTGTTGATGTCGTAACTGCCATCGAGATGGGGGTCATTGATCAGACCCTTCCAACCGACGGTGGTCCGGGGTTTCTCGAAATAAACCCGCATCACCACCTCCAGCTCAGCAGCGTGACGCCCGCGCAGCTCAGCGATGGCGGTGGCGTACTCCCTGGCAGCTGTCACGTCGTGAACCGAACAGGGACCGACGATCACCAGCAGGCGCGGATCCCGGCCGTGCAGGATGGCCTTGATCTGCTCCCGCGACTGCTGCACCGTGGCGACCGAGCGGTCACCCATCGGCAGATCCCGATGCAGGGTGCGAGGGGGCACGAGCGGTCTGGTTTCCACCACGTGCAGGTCTGAGGTGGTGAACATGGGTGGGCTGAGTGCTCGCGGCCGGTTCACAACCCTAGAAGGGAGAGCCCGCCGGCCATCCCCCCATGGCGGCTGAGGATCAGCATCAGTTCCAGACCGATCACCGCGATCAAGGTGCCGTAGATCCAGCGGCCGGCCTGCTCACCCAGGGCCACCCTCGAACCGATCAGGGCCCCCACCATCCCGCCCAGCGATTGGGGCAGCGCCCAGGTCCAGGCCACCTGGAAACGCACCATGAACACCATCAGCGCCACAAGACAGCCCGCCGCCCGCAACACGATCTTCACGTGGTTGGCACGAGCCAGATCCTGCCGACCCAGCCAGGCCAGGGCCAGCAGGGTCATGGTGCCGGAGCCGAGGGAGATGAACCCAGTCCAGAAGCCGATGACCAGCATCGCCAGCTGCAACGCCACGGTGACCTGCAGCGTCTCGCCGAGGTCTTCAGCACCTTCCAGCCAGCGCTGAGGGCGGGCCAGCAGCAGCACCAGCACCACCAGCAGTGAAGCGGCCACAGCCAGCAGGGCCCGGTCGGGATCGAGGCTGCTGCCCACCAGGGCTCCCCCCAGAGAACCGAGCACGATGGCTGGCAGCAGCTGCAGGGCCACGTTCCAGGGGATGACACCGGCCTGGTGGAAGCGCAGGGTGGCCGTGACCGTGGAGATGGTCGCGGAGAGCCGGTTGGTGCCGTTGGCCAGATCCGCTGGAAGGCCCAGTTCGATCATCGCCGGCACAGCCACCACTCCGCCGCTGGCGGAGACGGTGTTGATGAACCCCCCGATCCCGCCGACCAGCAGCAGTCCCAGCAGCGGATAGAGATCCGGAACGGAGGGCAGAGTGAATGAAACGGGATCTCAGCCTGATTCTGTGGCGACCGTAGACGACGCCGCCGGCCGCCGGCCGGAGCGAATCAGACCGCGTCTGCAGCTTTCGTCACCAAGAGGAGCCGACGTCGATGTTGACAATGGGATTCCCTGAAGCACCGCAGCGGTTCGAGCCGCGCCCGCACCCATGCCTGAGACCACCCCTCTTGCCCCCTCCGAGCTGCTGACCGGCTACCGGGCGGCGGCCCTTGAGAGGGAGGCGGCAGGGGTTCCGCCACTCCCTCTGGATGCTCGCCAGACGGCTGCACTCACCGAACTGCTCGGCAACCCTCCGGAGGGGGAGGAGGGCTTCCTGCTGCATCTGCTCAGCGAGCGGATCCCCCCCGGCGTGGATGAGGCTGCCTATGTGAAAGCGAGCTGGCTCACGGCTGTGGCCCGGGGCGACACCGTCAGTCCGCTGGTATCACCGCTGGAGGCTGTCGGTCTGCTGGCCACGATGATCGGCGGCTACAACGTGGGCTCGCTGATCGAGCTGCTCGGCAGCCACGATCCGGCCATCGCCACTGCGGCTGCCACCGGCCTCAGCCGCACGCTGCTGGTGTACGACGCCTACAACGACCTGCTCGAGCTGGCGGCCACCAACCCGCTGGCCCAGCGGGTGATCGACAGCTGGGCCGCTGCCGAGTGGTTCACCGCCCGGCCCGAGCTGCCGGCCGAGATCACCGTCACGGTGTTCAAGGTGGAGGGCGAAACCAACACCGACGACCTCTCTCCGGCCACCCACGCCACCACCCGTCCCGACATCCCCCTGCACGCCATGGCGATGCTGGAGACGCGGATGCCCGGGGGTCTGGAGCTGATCGCCCAGCTGAAGAGGAAAGGCCATCCGGTGGCCTATGTGGGCGACGTGGTGGGCACCGGCAGCTCACGCAAATCAGCGATCAATTCCGTGTTGTGGCACACCGGCTCCGACATTCCCCACGTGCCCAACAAGCGCTCCGGTGGCGTGATCCTCGGAGGCAAGATCGCGCCGATCTTCTTCAACACCGCCGAAGACTCCGGCGCCCTGCCGATCGAATGTGACGTCAGCCAGCTGAACAGCGGCGATGTGATCACGATCCGCCCCGATGCCGGCACGATCGAGCGCGCCGCAGGCGAGCCGAACGCCGGCGAGATCGTGGCCCGGTTCGATCTCAAGCCCAGCACGATCAGCGATGAGGTGAGGGCCGGCGGTCGCATCCCGCTGTTGATCGGCCGCTCCCTCACCGATCGGGTGCGTTCCCAGCTCGGGCTGCCACCCTCCGATCTCTTCATCAGGCCCGTGGCCCCGGCCGACACCGGCAAGGGCTACACCCTGGCCCAGAAGATGGTGGGCAAGGCCTGCGGCCTGGCGGGCGTGCGGCCCGGCACCAGCTGCGAGCCCCTGATGACCACCGTGGGCTCCCAGGACACCACCGGGCCGATGACCCGCGATGAGATGAAGGAGCTGGCCTGCCTGGGCTTCTCCGCGGATCTGGTGATGCAGAGCTTCTGCCACACCGCCGCCTATCCCAAACCGGTGGACCTGAAGACCCACGCCGAGCTGCCTGAGTTCATGGCCTCCCGAGGCGGGGTGGCCCTGCGTCCCGGCGATGGGATCATCCACAGCTGGCTCAACCGCATGCTGCTGCCCGACACGGTGGGCAC
>JAYKHC010000050.1:0-14520 GCA_035285465.1 Cyanobacteriota bacterium | reverse complement strand
CCTGCAGCTGGGAGCAGGTGACATGGCTCTCATCCACCACCAGCAGCCAGTCGTCGGGGAAATAGTCGATCAGGCATTCGGGCGGCGTGCCGGCGGGGCGGCCGGCCAGGTGGCGGGCGTAGTTCTCCACGCCGTTGCAGTAGCCCACCTGTTCCAGCATCTCCAGGTCGTAGGTGGTGCGCTGATCCAGCCGCTGGGCCTCCAGCAGCCGCCCCTCGCTGTTGAGCCGATCGAGCCGCTCCCGCAGCTCAGCGCGGATCGCCTGGATCGCCCCCTCCAGCCGTTCCTTCGGGGTCACGAAGTGCTTGGCCGGGTAGATGTTGATCGCATCGAGGCTCTGCAGGATCTCGCCGCTGGTGGGATCCACGTAGCGGATCGCTTCCACGTCATCGCCGAACAGTTCGATCCGCACCAGCCGGTCTTCGTAGGCCGGGCCGATCTCCAGCACATCGCCACGCACTCGGAAGCGGCCGCGGCTGATCTCCAGGTCGTTGCGGGAGTATTGGTTGTTCACCAGCTCCCGCAGCGAGCCCCGCAGGTTGAGGGTGTCACCCACCTGGAACTTCACGGCCGCCTTGAGGTACTCGCTGGGAATGCCCAGGCCGTAGATGCAGCTGATCGAGGCCACCACGATCACATCGCGGCGCTCGAACAGCGACCGGGTCGCCGAGTGGCGCAGCATGTCGATCTCCTCGTTGATCGACGCTGTCTTGGCGATGTAGGTGTCGGAGACGGGCACATAGGCCTCCGGCTGGTAATAGTCGTAGTAAGAGATGAAGTATTCAACGGCATTGTTGGGAAAGAATTCGCGCAGCTCGTTGCAGAGCTGGGCCGCCAGGGTCTTGTTGTGGGCCAGCACCAGGGTGGGCCGACCGGTGCCGGCGATCACGTTGGCGATCGTGAAGGTCTTGCCGGTTCCGGTGGCGCCGAGCAGGGTCTGGTAGCGCTCACCGCCCTGCACGCCGGCGACCAGGCCTCTGATGGCCTCGGGCTGATCGCCCTTGGGCTCATAAGGAGCGTGCAGCTGGAAGGGGGTCACGGGCATCGATCCATTCTCGGGGCCCGAGGCGGCGGCTGCGGCCCACCGTCGGGAGGGATCCCCTAAAGCCCGATCGCCCTCAGGAGCGACTGTGACAGCACGGCGTAGACGACGGCGCCGAGCACGGCGCTGAACAGGCCGTTCCGCAACCGGAAGCCTGGCAGCAACCAGGCCGCCAGGCTGAACAGGATGACGGCGATCACCCCGTTGAACAGCCAGCTGATCGGGGTGATCAGGCCGCCGAGGCTGGCGATCGCCCAGGGCAGGGCAAGCGTCAGTTTGAGGGGCACCACGAGCAGCGAGCCCAGCAACCCGATCAGCCCGGCGGCCAGCAGGGCGCTGCCGAAACCGTCGAGTTCCACGCCCAGGGGCAACCAGGCCACCAACAGCAGCGCCACTGCCCGCACGGGCCACTGCAGCAACCAGGCGAACGAACCCATGAATCAGGCGCTGATGCGGGTCTGAACGGGGCCTCCGATGGCTTCCCGCAGACCGCGCACCACCGCAAGCATCGCCAGTTCGTCGTTCAGCCGGTTCACCGCCGAACCCACGCCAACGCCGGCCGCGCCGGCGGCGATTGCCAGCGGCACCGTCACGGCCGACAGGCCGGAGGCGCAGAGCACGGGGGCGCTGCTGCCGGCGGCGATCAGCGCCCGGCTGATGCAGTGGGCAGCGGCCAGGGTGGGGGAGGCTTTCTCGATCAGACCGAGAATGCCGGCACGGGAGGGCCGGGCACTGGTGCCGCCCTCGGTCTGGATGATGTCGGCTCCCGCCGCGACCAGTTCCACCGCCAGGCGCTCCTGCTGGTCGAGCGGAAGCACGTGGGGAACGGTGACGCTCAGCACCACCTGGGGCAAGAGGGCGCGGCTGCGGTGGGTGAGAGCCAGCACCTCCTCCGCATCGAAGCGGCGGCCCAGGGGATAGAAGGCGTCGTAGTTGCCGATCTCCACCATCGCTGCGCCGGCCTCCACGGCGGCGGGAAACAGCTCGGGATCCACGGCGCTCACGCAGATCGGCACTCCGCTCACGCCCGCGGCCAGCTTCACCAGTGCAGGGTCACAGGCGATGTCGATCACGTCGGCCCCGCCCCGGCCTGCGGCCCGGCTGATCCTCTCCACTGAGGCTTCCTCAAAGTTGGTGAGGCCGGCGATCACCTTCAGGGCGCAGCGGTCTTCGAGCGCCCGGCGCAGCGGGGCGGGCAGTTGATCAAGGCGCGACATACCGCATCGTTGGATGTGATGTGATTGTCCCATCCGGCTCCAGGCCAGCCGATGACGCACCGCTGGAGCCCCGCCCACCTGCGCCTGCACAGGCTGCTGCGGCAGCAACCCCGGCTGCTGCCGCAGCAGCAGCCCCTGCTGGTGGCGGTGTCGGGTGGTCAGGATTCGATGGCGCTCATCGCTCTGCTGCTCGACCTGAGCCGGCTCCATGGCTGGCCGCTGCAGCTCTGGCATGGCGACCATGGCTGGCGGGAGGATTCAGCCCGGCATGCG
Organism: Cyanobacteriota bacterium; assembly: GCA_035285465.1. Classification (GTDB taxonomy): domain Bacteria; phylum Cyanobacteriota; class Cyanobacteriia; order PCC-6307; family Cyanobiaceae; genus UBA5018. The sequence continues at coordinate 11,988 of JAYKHC010000050.1, read as the reverse complement.
CAGGAGCTGGCGGCCTGGGCCGACCGCCAGGGGCTGGCCCTCACGGTGGAGCGCTGGCAGGAGTCCCGGGTCAGGGCTGAGGCCCCTGCCCGCGACTGGCGCTACGGCTGTCTGATCCGTCGGGCCCGCCAGCTTGGAATCGCCCGGGTGGTGAGCGGTCACACCGCCAGCGACCGGGCTGAAACCCTGCTGCTCAACCTGGCCCGCGGCTGTCATCGCCGCGGGCTGGCCAGCCTGAGCCTGCAGCGTGAGCTGGCGCCCGGCCTCGTCCTGGTGCGCCCGCTGCTGGCGTTCAGCCGCACCGATACGGCTGCGATCTGTCAGCAGTGGTCGCTGCCGGTCTGGGAGGACGGCTCCAACGCCGATCCACGCTTCAGCCGCAACCGGGTACGCCATGAGGTGATCCCGGTGCTGGAGGCTCTGCATCCAGGCGCAGCCCGGCGCCTGGCGGCCACCGCCGAACGGCTCGCCGCCGAGCATCACAGCGAAGCGGGTCTGCTGGCCCTGGCTCTTCAACCGCTGCAGCTGGACATCGACGCCGTGGGCTGCGCGGGTCTGCGGCGGCCGGAGCTGGCGGCCCAGGCGGTGGCCAATCAGGCCCGGTTGCTGCAGCACTGGGTCAGCAGCCGGCGCGGGGTGGGTCTCAGCGCACGCCAGCTGGAGTCGTTGGTGCAGCGTCTGACCGGGGGAGCCCCCCCCGGCTCGATGGACCTGGCCGATGGCTGGCAGCTGCGCTGGGATCGGTTCAAAGTGGTGCTCAGACAGACCGCGCAATGACGGAACCCGGCGATGGCTGAACGTTCCCCGCAGCAGCAGGACTATGCCGCCATCGAGCTGCTCTACAGCGAGGGCCGCTGGTTGGAGGTGGTGCAGCGCGGTGAAGCTCTGCTGGCGGACCTGCTCCCCCCGCAGCCGTCGCTGCAGGCCAGGCTGAATCTGTTGATCGGGCATGCCCTGCTCTACGGGCTCGGTGACCGCTCCGCTGCGGAGCTGCGCTACCGGGCCGTCCAGCAGAAGGTCGGGGAGCCGTTGTTGCGCGAGATCGCCGAGCAGGGACTGGTTCGTTGCGCCGAGCCTTCACAGGAGCAGCCGGTCGTTGCGGCGATGCCGTGGGATCCATCGCCGGATGCCTCGGTGTCCGTCGCTCAGGAATCCGGATCAGACAGCCCAGCGGCCATGCCCTGGATGGTGGAACTCAACCCAGCGGGCGCCGGGGCGGTGGCAGCCCAGGTTGAGCCGCGGCCCGCCCGGGAAACGGCCCAGGAAACGCTGAATCTGCTGCGACGGACCGATGAGCTGCTGCCCGTGACCGTGCAGGTGCTGGATCCGTCGTCGCCCCCGCCGGGCCAGGAGGACGAGGATCTGTCCGAGCTGGCGCGGGGGGTGCTGGAGGTTCAGCTGGGCTGAGGGCCTGAGGGCGGCGGTGCAGCGCCTCTCAGCCCACGGCGGCGGAGCGGCGTCGGCGGACGCGGCCGGCCGGTTCCGGCTCGGGCTGGGGGGAGGGTTTGGCGACCGCCTGGCTGGGAGCCGCAGCTGCCACCGCGGCCAGTTCCCGACGAGGAGCCGGGGGCTGGCCGGCGGGACGTTCCTGACGGGATCTGGGCGCCGGGCGATTGTCGGGTTCGGCGTCGGCGCGGCCCTTGTAGGCCGGTGTCCCGGCCGGTGCCGGCTGCACCAGGCAGATAATCAGCGGTTCCACCTGGAGCTCACGACGCAGCCGTCGCTGCAGCCCCACCTCCACCTCGCGCTGGACGCCCACCCAGTCGACATCGGGAGCCTTACCACCGGTGTTGCGGCAGAGCTGCTTCCAGCGGTTCTCCAGGACCCAGCCGATCTCGCGTTCGGCCCAGAGGCTGAGTCGGCGGGGTTCGGCGGTGGTGACCACCCCCCGCAGGTTCACCCTGGGCGGTGCGGCCATGGCCCCATCGGTGCTGATCACCGCCAGCAGGGTGATCACGCCGTCTTCGGCGAGTTGCTGGCGCTCCTTGAGCACCCGGGCGTCAACGATGCCGTTGCGGGAGGCATCGAGCAGCTCGATGCCGGCTTTGACGGGATCACCCTTTCGGATCGAATCGGGGCTGAGTTCCACCACATCGCCGTTGTCGATGATCAGCAGGTTCTCCGCGGGGATACCCATCGACATCCCCGTGCGGGAATGGGCGACGAGCATGCGGTGCTCACCGTGCACAGGCACGAAGAATTTCGGCCGGGTGAGTGCAAGCATCAGCTTCTGATCCTCCTGGCTGCCGTGGCCGGAGACATGGATGCCTTCGCCTTTGCCGTAGATCACCCGGGCGCCGAGCATCATCAGCCGGTCGATGGTGTTCACCACAGAGATGGTGTTCCCTGGAATCGGGCTGGCGGAGAAAATGATCGTGTCTGAGGTTTTCACCTGCACCTGAGGGTGTTCGCCTCGGGAGATCCGACTCAGGGCCGCCAGCGGCTCGCCCTGGCTGCCGGTCATCAGCAGCAGTGTTTCGCGGTCGGGCAGATCGCGGATCTGCTTGATCGGCACGAACAGATCATCCGGGCAGCGCATGTAGCCCAGTTCCCGCGCCTTGGCGATCACGTTGAGCATCGAGCGGCCCAGCAGACCCACCTTGCGGCCGTGCTTCATGGCCAGCTCGAGAATCATCGCCACACGATGGGTGGAGCTGGCGAAGGTGGTGATGATCACCCGGCCTTCGGCGTTGGCGATGTGGCGATCGAGGTTCGGGAACACCGCCCGCTCGGGGGGGGTGAAGCCGGGAAGCTCGGCATTGGTGGAATCGGAGAACAGGCAGAGCACGCCCTGCTCGCCGTAATGGGCCATCCGCTGCATGTCGAAGGTTTCTCCGTCCACCGGCGTGTGGTCGAACTTGAAGTCGCCGGTGAACACCACGACCCCAACGGGAGTTGTGATCGCCAGGGAGAAGCTGTCTGCGATCGAGTGGGTGTTGCGGATGAACTCCACCTTGAAGCTCTGGCCCACCTGCACCACATCCCGGGGTCGCACCGTCTTGATGGTGGTGCGATCGGTGACACCGGCCTCCTCCATCTTTCCCTGCAGCATCGACATGGCCAGCCGCGGACCATGGATCACAGGAATGTTGAAGTGCTTGAGATGGTGGGGGATCCCACCGATGTGATCCTCATGGCCATGGGTCACGATCATGGCGCGGATCCGCTTCTGGTTCTCACGCAGGTAGCTGGTGTCCGGCAGGACCACATTCACGCCGTGCATGCCGTCGCTCGGGAAGGCCAGTCCGGCATCCACAAGCATCAGATCGTCGCCGTACTCGAACACGCAGGTGTTCTTTCCGATTTCGTGCAGGCCCCCCAGGGGGATGACGCGAAGAGTCGGACGCTTCGGGGCCTGGCCGTTGGAACTTGTCATGAAGGAGATGAAATCGAAAGAGAGATCAAAGAGGTCTTGAAAGGGGTGCAGCCGGTGTGATCAGGGGTCGATGCCCGCCGGAATCGAGCGGCACTCAGCCTTGGCGTCAGGTAGGACGCAGGGCGGCGAGGGTTTCGGAAAGGCGTTGTTTCACAGCTTCGTTGGCAGCAAGCAGAGGAAGACGGGGGCTACCGACGGGCCAGCCGCTCAACTCGAGGGCAGCTTTGACGGGAACGGGATTGGTGGTGGAGAAAAGGGCTTTGCAGAGAGGCAGCATCTGCTCGTGCAGCTCCAGGGCGCGAGCGTGATCGCCATCGAGGAAGGCCTTGATCATGGCACTGATGCGGGGACCGGCCAGATGACTGGCCACGCTCACCACGCCCACGGCGCCGACCGCCAGCATCGGAAGGGTGAGAGCATCATCGCCGCTGTAGATGGCCAGCCGATCTCCACAACTGGCGCGCAGAGCACTCACTTCCTCGGTGGTGCCGCTGGCAGCCTTGAAACTGATCACGTTGGGACAGTCCATCAGCCGCGCCATGGTTTCAGGCGCCAGGCTGGTGCCGGTGCGGGACGGGATGTTGTAAAGCATCAACGGCAGCTCGGGAGCGGCCGTCGCCACCGCCCGGAAATGGGCTTCCAGGCCTTCCTGCGGGGGCTTGTTGTAGTAGGGCACCACCACCAGGGCGCCGTCGGCACCCAGCTCAGCGGCCTTGACCGTGGCGGCCACGGCCTCCGCCGTGCAATTGCTGCCACTGCCGGCCACCAACCTGGCCCGGCCTGCCACGGCGCCCTTCACCGCTGCGAAGAAGCTGTGCTCCTCAGCCCAGCTCAGGGTTGGAGATTCACCGGTGGTGCCGCAGAGAACCAGGCCATCGGAACCGTTGTTCACCAGATGGTCAGCCAGCCTGGCCGCCAGATCGAGATTGATGGAGCCATCCCTGGCGAAGGGCGTCACCATGGCGGTGACCACCCGGCCGAAGGGTGCGTTGGACCAGCTCAAGGTGCACCCCCCTGGACCTGGCCCTCCCGGACCAGAAGTTCGGCGATCTGGATCGCATTGAGAGCGGCACCCTTGCGGATCTGGTCACCGCAGAGCCAGAGCTCAAGGGCATGGGGATGGCTGAGGTCCTGCCGGATGCGACCCACGGCCACCGGGTCGCTTCCGGTCACGTCCGTGGGCATCGGGAAGCGGTTGAGCTCGAAGTTCTCAAGCAGCTGCACACCGGGAGCCTCTGCCAGCAGTTCACGGGCCTCTGCCACCGGGAAGGGTTCGTGGAATTCGATGTTCACCGCTTCGGAATGGGCCCGAAGCACCGGCACGCGCACGCAGGTGGCTGAGAGCATCAGCTTCGGCGCCGCCATGATCTTGCGGGTTTCATTCAGCATCTTCAGCTCTTCCTCGCAATAGCCGCTGGCCTGCAGGGGGGAATTGTGGAGAAAGAGGTTGAAGGCCAGGGAATGGGGAAGCACGGTGCTGGCGGGTTCCCCGCCATCGAGAACCGTGCGGCTCAGCTCGCGCAGCTCCTGCATGGCCCGGGCCCCGGCTCCACTGGCGCTCTGGTAGGTGCTCACCACCACCCGCCTGATCGGCCGGCGGCGATGGAGCGGTGCCAGGGCCAGGGTGAGCAGGATGGTGGTGCAGTTGGGGTTGGCGATGATCCCCTGGTGGTGCAGGGCCGCTTCGGGGTTCACTTCAGGCACCACCAGCGGCACGCTGGGATCGAGGCGGAAGGCGCTGGAGTTGTCGATCACCACGGCTCCGGCCGCTGCTGCCGCCGGGCCCCATTCCCGCGACACAGAACCGCCGGCGGAGGCCAGCACCACATCCACGCCGTCGAAGGCTGACCGGCTCACGGGCTGAATCCGGTGCTGCACCCCCTGCCAGCTGAGTGTCCGTCCAGCTGAGCGTGGGGAGGCCAGAACCACAAGTTCCGACACCGGAAAGCTCCGTTCGGCCAGCAGCTCCAGCAGCTCGTTCCCCACGGCGCCCGTCGCTCCCAGGATGGCCACCTTCAGGGGGCGGTTCGGCAGGGCAGAGGTTGTTCGGAACGTTGTGGCGACGGCGGTCAAGGAACGGGTTTGGTGAGTGTAAAAACCAACCTCAAGCCTAAGGCGAACGGTGGGCGAGAGGATCGCTTTCTAGAATCGCGGGCTGCTCTGCCATCCCGATGAGTACAGCCGCCGGCACATTTGAGGTGAAGGCCAGTCCGCGCCCGCGCAGCCGCATGGCGCTGGAGGTGGCGATCCCAGGCAGCCGCTGCCAGGCCAGCTACGAAGCCGCGGTGACCCGACTCAGCCGCAGCGTGAAGCTCCCCGGATTCCGGAAGGGGAAAGTGCCCAGGGCGGTGTTGTTGCAGCAGCTGGGGCCGCTGCGGGTGCGTGCCACGGCGCTGGAGGACCTGGTGGAGGATGCCTGCCGCGATGCCCTGGCCCGGGAGGATGTGGCCGCCATCGGACGCCCGGAGCTCACGGAAGGCTTCGATGAGGTTCTGGGCCGTTTCGAGCCAGGCACGGATCTCACGATCACCCTCGAGCTGGATGTGGAGCCCAGCCCCTCGCTCAAGGCCACCAAGGGCCTGAAGGCCGAGGCGGAGACGATCAGCTACGACCCCGCCCGCGTCGATGAACTGATCGAACAGTCCCGCAAGCAGCTGGCCACGCTGGTTCCGGTCGAGGAGCGGTCGGCCTGCAGCGGCGACCTGGCTGTGCTGGCGTTCAGCGGAACTTATGCCGACAGTGGCGAGGCGATCAGCGGCGGCAGCAGCGATGCCATGGAGGTGGAGCTCGAGGAAGGTCGCATGATCCCCGGCTTTGTGGAAGGGGTGATCGGCATGGCGGTGGGCGACACCCGAACCATCGATTGCCAGTTCCCCGACAGCTATCCCCAGGAGGACGCCGCCGGGCGCAGGGCCAGCTTTGAAATCACCCTCAAGGAGCTCAAACAGCGCGAGCTGCCGCCCCTGGATGACGCGTTTGCCCAGCAGGCCGGTGACAAGCCGACCCTGGCTGAACTCCGCGATGATCTCGAGGGGCGTCTCAGGCAGGATGCTGAACAGCGGGGGCGGGCGGCTCGGCAGGACGCCCTGGTGGCTGCCCTGGTGGAGCAGCTGGAGGTGGAACTGCCTGAAACCCTGGTGCAGCAGGAGATCCGCACCCTGATCGAGCAGACAGCTGGCCAGATCGCCCAGCAGGGGATGGACGTGAAGAAGTTGTTCACCCCTGATCTGGTGCGCTCACTCATGGACACCTCCCGCCCCGAGGCGGAGCAGCGTCTCCGACGCAGCCTGGCCCTCAAGACCCTGGCCGCCGCCGAAAACATCAGTGTTGAAGATTCGGCAGTGGAAGCCAGGGTGCGGGAGGTTCGCCGCGAGCTCAGCGAAAAGACCAATCTGGATCTGAAACGGCTGCACGCTGCTGTGGCTGATGAGCTGCTCCAGGAAGCGCTGCTGGAATGGCTGGAGGCCAACAACACCATCACCGAGAAGCCGAAGGCCGCCGAAGCCGAAGGCTGAGCCCGGGCTCAGCTCATAGATTGTCTGTCAATCTGATCAGCCCGCGTGATCGACGCCACCCTGCCCCATCCGGTTCACAGCACCTGGACTCCTCCGGGGCAGCGTGCAGCATGGAGCGGGCTGGCCGGACCGGTGGCCAACCCCGGGGTGCTGCCCACGGTGGTGGAGCAATCCGGCCGGGGAGAGCGGGCCTTTGATATCTATTCCCGATTGCTGAGAGAGCGGATCATCTTCCTCGGAACCGGCATCGATGACGCCGTGGCGGATGCCCTGGTGGCCCAGCTGCTGTTCCTCGAGGCGGAAGACCCGGAGAAGGACATCCAGATCTACCTCAATTCACCGGGTGGCTCGGTGACCGCCGGTCTGGCGATCTACGACACGATGCAGCAGGTGTCGCCGGATGTGGTGACCATCTGCTACGGGCTGGCAGCCTCGATGGGTGCCTTTCTTCTCTCCGGCGGGGCCCGGGGCAAGCGTCTGGCTCTTCCCAATGCCCGGATCATGATCCACCAGCCTCTCGGTGGCGCTCAGGGACAGGCCGTGGACATCGAGATTCAGGCCAGGGAGATCCTGTTCCTCAAGGAAACCCTCAATGGCCTGCTGGCTGAGCACACGCGCCAGCCGCTGGAAAAGATCGCCGAAGACACCGACCGCGACTACTTCCTTTCTCCGGAAGAGGCGGTTGAATATGGCCTGATTGACCGGGTGGTGACTGAAACCTCCATGCCGGCCTGATCCAGCCCAGCTCTTTCCCTGTCCGATCCTTAAGGTCAGCTGACGAACCACAGCCGTGGATCGATCCTGAGACTTCTGGGTTCTTCCCCTTCGCCGACCAGCCTCGCCGATGGCCAAGTTCGACGCCCACTTGAAATGCTCCTTCTGCGGCAAGTCGCAGGAGCAGGTGCGCAAGCTGATCGCCGGCCCCGGCGTCTACATCTGCGACGAATGCATCGACCTCTGCAACGAGATCCTCGATGAGGAGCTGGTTGATGGTCATGGCGGAGGCCGCAGCGCTCCTGAGCCGGCGCGGGGAAAGACGCCCCTGAAGAAGCCCCCAAAACCTGTCCCCACCCTGGCCGAGATCCCGAGGCCGCTGGCCATCAAAGCCTTCCTGGACCGTCAGGTCGTCGGCCAGGACGAGGCCAAGAAATCGCTGGCGGTCGCGGTTTACAACCACTACAAGCGCCTGGCCTGGCAGGGCGATGGCAAAGGAGAAACCGACGCCACCGCCACCCGGCTGCACAAGAGCAACATCCTGTTGATCGGCCCGACCGGATCCGGGAAGACACTCCTGGCCCAGACCCTGGCCGAAATGCTCGATGTGCCCTTTGCCGTCGCAGACGCCACCACGCTCACCGAGGCCGGCTATGTGGGTGAGGATGTCGAGAACATCCTGTTGCGGCTTCTTCAGAAAGCTGATCTGGACGTTGATCAGGCTCAGCGGGGCATCATCTACATCGATGAGATCGACAAGATTGCCCGGAAGAGCGAGAACCCGTCGATCACCCGCGATGTGTCCGGGGAGGGCGTCCAGCAGGCCCTGCTCAAGATGCTGGAGGGCACGGTGGCCAACGTTCCGCCCCAGGGTGGACGCAAGCATCCCTACCAGGACTGCATCCAGATCGACACCAGTCAGATCCTGTTCATCTGCGGTGGAGCCTTTGTGGGTCTGGAGGACGTGGTGCAACGAAGGATGGGGCGCAATTCCATCGGTTTCCTGGGAGCCGATGGCAGCAGTCGCCCCCGGGCGGGCAAGGAGCGGCAGGCCGCTGAAGCGCTGCGTCATCTCCAGCCGGATGACCTGGTGCGCTACGGACTGATTCCTGAGTTCATCGGCCGACTGCCGGTGAGCGCCGTGCTGGAGCCGCTCGACACCATGGCGCTGAAGGCGATCCTCACCGAGCCGCGCGATGCGCTGGTGAAGCAGTTCCAGACGCTGATGAGCATGGATGACGTCCGCCTGGAATTTGAACCCGAGGCTCTGGAGGCGATCGCCGTGGAGGCCCATCGCCGTAAGACCGGAGCGAGAGCGCTGCGAGGCATCGTTGAAGAACTGATGCTGGAGCTGATGTACGACCTGCCCTCGCGTACAGATGTGAAGACGTTCACGGTGACCCGTGAGCTGGTGGAGCAGATCAGTGGCGGCCAGGTGGTGTCCTTCGCCGGCTCGCTTGAGGAAGCCCGACAGGCCTCGGCCTGATCTCCTGGTGAGGTGAGCTCGCCTTGGCTGCTGCCGATCATCTCCAGGCGCCGCGCCAGCACGGCCTGTTCACCCACCACGGCATCGATCTGGGCGACGGCAGCGTTGCTCATTATCTGGAGGGTCGGGAGATCCTGCGCAGCCCGCGCACGGAGTTCAGTCGCGGCCAGCCCATCAGCGTGGTGGCTTACCCGGAGGACGGTTGTTCGCCGGTGGGAGTGACCCTGAGACGGGCACTCGGCCGAGTCGGCGAGCAGCGATACAACCTGCTGTTCAACAACTGTGAGCATTTCGCCCATTGGTGCAAGACGGGCCGCCACCGCAGTGCTCAGGTTGAGGATTGGATTCAGACCGGCAGTCGCGGGCCTGGGGCCGTGGTGGAGGCCCTGCGCCGCAGCGGGCTCAGTGCCACCGGCCTGATCGCCGCGGTGCGTCAGCTCCTCCAGGACCATCTGAGTGATGCGCAGTGGGAGCGGGGCAGGGAGCTGGGCCTTCAGGCTCTCAGCCAGCTCGAGGGTCTGCGCCGACGGCTCCAGGAGCGGCTGGACCGGGAGCTGGAGCAGGCGGAATCCCGCTGGATTTCCGCCCGAGGCCCGGCGGGGGGGGCGGAATGGAACGCCGTCCGCCAGGCCGCCCAGCGCATTGCCGATCAGCTGGCTGAAGTGGATGATCTGGAGGCACGGCTGACCCGACGTCTCCGGAGCGGCTCTGCTGAGGATCGGCCCCTGTAGCCTCGAACTCTCCTTACAGCAGGCTGCTTCGCCGCCCTCGGTGTTCACCGCTCCCGCGGCCTACCAGCCGCTCCATCACAAATACCGGCCGCAGCGGCTGGATCAGCTGGTGGGTCAGGAGGCGATCGCGGCCACGCTCGCCAATGCCCTGAGATCCGGTCGGATTGCACCGGCTTACCTGTTCAGCGGCCCCAGGGGCACCGGCAAGACGTCGAGCGCCAGGATCCTGGCCCGCTCCCTGAACTGCATCGGCGCGGAGGGTCCCACCCCTGATCCCTGCGGCTGCTGCGAGCTGTGCACGAGCATCGCCAACGGCACGGCCCTCGATGTGATCGAGATCGACGCCGCCTCGAACACCGGTGTGGACAACATCCGTGAGCTGATCGAACGCTCGCGCTTCGCCCCCGTTCAGGCCCGCTGGAAGGTGTATGTGGTGGATGAGTGTCACATGCTCTCCACGGCGGCGTTCAATGCCCTGCTGAAAACCCTGGAGGAACCCCCACCGCGGGTGGTGTTCGTGCTGGCCACCACCGACCCGCAGCGGGTGCTGCCCACGATCCTCAGCCGCTGCCAGCGGTTTGATTTCCGGCGGATTCCCCTGGAGCCCCTGGAGCGGCATCTGGCCTGGATCGCCGAACAGGAGCAGATCGGCATCACACCGGAGGCTGTGCAGGTGGTGGCCCAGCGGGCGCAGGGGGGGCTTCGTGACGCCGAGAGTCTGCTCGACCAACTCAGTCTGCTGCCGGCACCGATCGAAGCCGATGCCGTGTGGGAGCTGCTGGGTGCTGTGCCGGAGCAGGAGCTGCTGGCTCTGGCAGAGGCGATGGGCGGTAGCGAGCCCCTCGAACTGCTGGAGGCCTGCCGCGGCCTTCTGCAGCGCGGCCGCGAACCGGCGGCGGTACTTCAGGGACTGGCTGGCCTGCTGCGGGATCTGGTGCTGGCGGGAGTCGCTCCGGATCGTCTGGAGCTCACCGGGTTCTCGCCCCAGTACCGCGGTGAGCTACCGGCTCTGGCCCGGCGCTTCGGCAAGGCGAAGCTGCTGCAGTGGCAGGCCCAGCTGCGGGGAAGCGAACAGCAGCTGCGGCACAGCGTGAATCCGCACCTCTGGCTGGAGGTGCTGCTGCTGGGTCTGCTGGCCGAGGCTCCCGCCCAGGCCCAGCCAGCCCAAGGGCTGCGCTCAGCCCCTGCGGTCACCCCAGCCGTGGCTCCTTCTGCAGCTCCAGCGAAGGCGGCGGTGAGCCTGCCCCCAACCCAAACCCAGTCCCCAGCACCGATCGCCGCAGCACAGGCCCCATCGCCAGGACCCGTCGTCGCTGAACCCGTGACGGAGACAGCAACAGATCCAGCAGCTCCACCCGACCCCACCAACCTGGGCGAGCTCTGGCAGCAGATCCTCGGCAGCCTGGAACTGCCCTCCACCCGCATGCTGCTCTCCCAGCAAGCCCAGCTGGTCCGAATGGATGCCCACCGCGCCGTGGTCCAGGTGGCCGGCAACTGGATGGGCATGGTGCAAAGCCGGGCGAGTCTGCTGGAGCAGGCGATCAGCCGCGCCCTGGGGGGATCACGTCAGCTGGTGCTGGAGCAGCACAGCGGAACCCTCAGGCCAGCCCCCACACCAGCAGGCGCAGCAGAAGCGACGCCAAGCTCCGCTCGAGCTCCTGTTCCAGTCACTGCCCCGACAGCCCCTCCGCCGGTCACACCATCTGTCAGACCTGTGGAGACAACAACCCAGGCAGCGGCAACGCCTAACCCACCCGAGCCACAACGACAGGAACCGCGCCCTGTGAGCTCACCGATGGAAGAGAAAGTGAAACGCTTCGCTGACTTTTTCAACGGTGAGATGATTGATCTCGATTCGCAGACGCTGCCCTAAGGAACGACTGCGAAAGGGTGACTCACAAAAAAGGGCGGGCGCAATGAATCGCGCTGCTGCTTGCCTGGCCAAACTTGAGGGCATGCTCCACCAGGTTGCGCGCCTCCAGCTGCACCGCCAAAGGCTCGAGTTCGCCTGAACGGCGATCAAGGGCATCGCGCAGATTGCCGGCCAAGCCCTCGCCGGCTGCTTCCACCGCCTCCGGGTCATGCCGGCAAGCGATGAGCGTGTTCAACGCATTCATCAGGAAGTGAGGCTGCAACGTCGCCGAGAGCAGATAAAACTGGCCCACA
>JAYKHC010000049.1:0-29411 GCA_035285465.1 Cyanobacteriota bacterium | reverse complement strand
ACCAGGGTCTTGCCGCTGCCGGTGGGAGCACTCACCACCACCGAATGGCCCTGGTTGAGCGCGTCAATGGCCTCGAGCTGAAAGCCGTCGAGCGGAAAGGGGAAGATCGCCGCCGGGTCGAGCGCGCTCATCAAGACGGGCGTGATGAATCCAGCTTACGACCGAGGCCAATCCCACGACCGAACCTCTCCTCAACAGAACCCGCTGGAAATCTTTAGCTTTGGTGCGGCTCCCGGAAACACCTCCTAAGGTTTTTTCCGGTTAAACATTCAATGAATAGCTGGAAGGATGACACGCTACAAGCCATCTGTTCCCTGGCTGCGCGAACTGGACAGCAGCACTGGGTTGCTTATATCATCACTTCAGCTCCATCAGGCAGATCAGCTCAGGTCCAGCTTCAGGTCTGCCAAGCCATTTCCCCATGTTGTCATCGACAACTTTCTGCCGATAGCTGCGGCAGAGAGATGCTTACTTGAGTTTCCAGAAGCCGCGCGAGCCTCGCTGGTGGAGAACCGGGATCAGGCCCGCCAGAGGAGGCTCTTTGTTCCTGATCAACTGCCTCCATTTTCTCGCCAGCTGTTTCATAGCTTCAATTCCGGGCCGTTTCTGCAGATGCTCGAAACTCTGACCGGAATTACAGGCCTGATCCCTGATCCCTTCTTCCATGGGGGAGGGTTCCATGAGATCGGCCATGGCGGCCACCTATCCGTGCACGTGGATTTCATTCATCACCGCAAGCTGAATCTCGAACGCAGGCTCAATATCCTGATCTATCTGAACAAAGACTGGGATGACGACTGCGGGGGCCAGCTTGAACTCTGGGACAGGAAGATGCAGAAGTGCGTTCAATCGATCACTCCAGTCTTCAATCGCTGCGTGATCACATCGTCTTCTTTTTCCACCAACCATGGCAACCCCAATCCCGTCAACCACCCCCGACGACAGTCCCGTCGCTCAATCGCTCTGTACTACTACACCGCAACCTGGAATCCCCTGCTGCGCTCCCTCGGATCCCAGTTCAAGGTGAGGCCCAACAGCAACGACAAGATTGTGCCGGTGAAAGGGGCTCGGGCTCTTGTCGCCGGCACGCTTCCCACCTTTCTGTTGGACTGGATGCGCCCGGTCTGGCAGCGATGCCGGACTTGACTCAGCGGCCCTGGTTCTCCAGTTGTTCAAGGCCCTGCCGAATGAGCTTCTCACCCTGCTGGATCATGCGCTGCTGATCGGAACGGAACTGGCAGGAGGCGGTGCGCACCTGCACGGTTCTGCTCAACGGCACCTACCAGATCGCCTCAACCTTGCAGAAGTTGCGCCCCCGTTTGGCCGGCAGATCCTCCATCAACTCTCCGTTGAAGCAGCGGTAACCCGCCCCGGCCTTGCCCTCCCGCAGACAGTTGGCGAGGTTGCGAACAAACAGCGGTTTGCCCTGCTTCCGGAAGGTCTGGTTGGCGAACCCGGCAAACGACACCGGATCGAAGCTGAAGGGAGCCGCCTGAGCGGCTGAGACCAGCAGCGATGGGATCAGAACCGCCAGCCATAGACATGGCATCAACTTCGGTACGGGTCCAGAGGCTGAACGGTGGGCCGACGGTATCAGTGAGTGGGGCAGCATCCGTGCGTGCGCAGCTCCTGATCTCCCACGCTGCCCTGATCCGTGCAGCCCAGCACGGCTTCAGGATTCAGGTAGTGCTTGAACTCCAGCCAGTTGCCTGAGGGATCGCGAAGAAAGAAGGTCCAGTGCTCCAGAGGCGAGTTTGGATAGCGGCGTTTCGGCGCCACAGCGAAGGGTTCACCGGCCGCTTCCACCCGCTCCAGCAGCCGACGCCAGGCCTGCTCATCGGCAAGACTGAGCCCGAAATGACGGGGATAGATCCCCGGCTGGGAGAGCTCCTGATCCAGCCCGTGGCGCTGGGCCACCAGCTGATGTCCCCCCAGGTCCAGGATCAAGGCCGTTTCATTACGGCGCCCCGGGCGGCAGCCCAGCACCCGTTCGTACCACTGCTGGGTGACCTCCAGATCCGTGGCCGGGATCGAGAGGTGAAACCGGTTGCGGTCGAAGGAGCAGTCGATCGCCCTGATTTTCGGCTCCGTCCATTGTGGGTCGACACATCACCCACCGGAAGCCCATGGACCGAACCCTTCGAGGCATCGCCTATGTGAGTGTCTGGGTGATGCTGTGGGGCACCGCAGCCTCTCTGGCTGACTTCGTGCTTCTGGAACGCGGCGCTTATGCGGCGGGCACGCCTGGCCAGCTGATCACCTTCGCGTCCTACGGAGCCGCCACTGTGGTGCTGGCCATCCGCCTGGCCGGGCGATTTCTGCAGTCGCGCGACTGAGGGCGTTCAGCAGCGCTGCAGCTGCTCCCGGGTGGCGGAGAGCCAGGCTCCGCTGGCGTCGTAACGCCGGATCAGCCGCTCCATTCGACCCGGGGCCGGCAACCAGCCGGCCTCGAGCATGAACGCCTCGCGATGACTCACCCGCTGGGGAAATCGGCAGAATCCCCCATCCGGCAGCAGCAGCAGGCCGCTCAGGCTGGCCTGGTCAAGTTCCAGGCCGGAGCTGGTGAGATCGGGTTCCGGCCAGTCGGCGCTGATGGTGGCCTGCTCCCCCCTCCAGCTGCCCAGCAACTGATCAGCGGTGGTGGCCCCGCATTCCTCAGCCCCACATCCGGCACGGAATTCACGGATCAGCACCAGGTTCTGGATGTTGCCATCGGGGCCATAGAGCTGCACCAGACGGTGCCGTCGATCGGCCTCGATGAAGCCGAACTCGCCACCGAAAGCCGTGCCGGGAGCCACTTGCAGGGCTCCCTTGCAGAAGCTGCCCGACGCGAAGAACACCACCTGTCGGCCGAGGGTCCGGTAGTCCTGCTGGATCTCCCGGGTGGGTTCGCCGACCCCATCGGCAGGTCCGCCCGTGATGGCCTGCGCCGTCCCGGGGGCCCAGCGCCTGAGACCGAAGCGCACCAGACGACCCTCCTCGAGGCTCTCGAGCGTGAGCACCGAGGGGCTGCTGTCCAGCACGGTTCCAGCGGGGCTGAGGTTGGTGAAGTTGCCACGCCACTCACCGAGATTGCGCTGGAAGTTCTGCCACTGGCTGGCCAAAGCCATCTCTGCAATTCGGAGGATCCTATGGAGCGTCTTCAGGAGCGATCCCAACGGCATCCACCCGGATCTGCTCGGCCTGGCCGCAGTCAGGCTCCGCAGTCAGGGTCTGTCGGATTATTGGGGCCTGGAGCAGGCAACCTCGTCCATGACCTCCGAGAGAGCTTCGGCCCTGGCTGATCAAGGGGTGCGTCGGATCGCGATCACCTTTGTGAATCATGCAGGTGCGCCGCTGGTGAAGGTGGTGCCGCTGGCTGGGTGGGAGGTTGCCGTGCGCACGGGAGTGGGGTTCTCCCCCGTCGCCGATGCTTTTCGTGGCGATGGGGAAATCGATCCGCTCCATCGCCTCGCCCGACCCGACGACGATCTGAGGCTGAGAGCTGATGCTGATGCCGTGGCGCTGCTGGAGCCGGCCAGTGGCTGGGCCTGGGCCCCAGGCGAGCGCTGGTTCCGTTCCGGGGCTGCTTACCCTTGTGATCAGCGTCACTTCTGCCGCAGTCAGCAGGGTCTGCTCACGGCTGCCGGCCTGGAGATCACAGCGGGTTTCGAACTGGAATGGCTGATCGCGGTGCAGGACAGCGACGGCCTGCCCCAGCCGGCGGTGCCCGGCGGGCCCTATGGGGCCGACCGGTTGGTCGAGGGACTCGACTACGCCACCGCCTTGCTGGAGGCGCTTGATGGAGCCGGGCTTCCCTGGCTGCAGTTCCATCCTGAGTACGGGGCCGGCCAGTTCGAACTGTCCCTGGCGCCCGGCACGGCCCTGGAAGCGGCCGACCGGCTGGTGCTGGCCCGACTGGTGATTCAGCGCGTCAGCCGACGCTTCGGCTGGCATTGCATCTACAGCCCAAAGCCCAGCCTGGACCGGGTCGGAAATGGAGGCCATCTGCACCTCAGCGTCCGGCGAAACGGCCAGCCGCTGCTGCAGGGCGGAGCCGGACCGGGTGGCCTTCCGCCGGAGGGTGAAGCCATCGTGGCTGGTCTGCTCGAACACCTGCCGGACTTGCTGGCGCTGGCCTGCCCCCTGGCGATTTCGTACCTGAGGCTGGCCCCGGGTTCCTGGGCTGCCCCTTACCGGGTCTGGGGAATCGAGAACCGGGAGGCGGCGCTGCGTCTGGTGCCTTCAGACAGCGACGGTGCAGCGGCGAATCTGGAGTTGAAGGTGGCCGACCTCTCGGCCAATCCCTATCTGCTGATCGGCGCGGCTGCCGCTGCGGTGCGTGATGGACTTGAGCACCGGCCGGCACTGCCGGATCCGGTGAGTGGCGACCCGGCGCGGCTGCCTGAGGGACGGGTCGATCGCCTGCCGACCAGCCTGAGGGAGGCCTCCGGATGTTTCGCCGCAAGCCGGCTGCTGCTCGAGGCGATGGGGGCTGATCTGCATGCGTCGCTCGTCGACAGCCAGCTGGCTGAGGTGCGGAAGTGGTCGGCGGTCAGTCCTGCAGAGCTCGTGGCCGCCCACAGATGGTGGCCTCTGGCGCAGGCGCCATCCTGAGGCCACGTCAACAGATCGGCCTCCGGCCAGCTGCAGCAATCACATCTTCACAGAATCTTCCCCCCTGTGGCCCCTGAAAGTGGATGCAGCCACAGCGGAACCTCCGTAAGGTTTTGCTGACAAATCTGTGTGCAGATCCGAACCATGGGCGATGGGCCGTATCGAATCATCGATCCCGCCAGTCTCAAGTGGCAGGAAGACGGCGAACTCTCCAGTCAGGATCTGTTCAATCTGGTCTGCCGGCTTCGGGGGGTCGAGCCCGGCGAGCATGTCAACGAGCTCTGGCGCCTCGGGCAGAAATATCCGAATCCCGTGACCCAGGGCCAGGCACGGCTCAGGCCGATGGATCAACGCTCTGAGCGGTCCTGACCCGGCGTTGTCACGTCGTGGCCGGACGATCCATCCCTGGCTAGGGAAATGATGTCTCTCATCATCACTGGCCCCATCCATGGCTCTAACGGCCGTCGAATGCCCGAATGGCACCTGCCACAGCCACCACGGTGGTCACCACGTTGAGCGGCAGCACCTGCGGGAGAACATCCAAGCCCACGGCACCAACTGGTGCGAGCGTCTTGCTGAGCGGGTCTACGAGATCTCCGTGGACAGCTTCTGCCAGAGCGTGATGCCGACCCTGAACCAGGACGGCTGGCAGCGGCGTCACCTCAACTGGGAATTCAAGCTGGAAACAGAGCGCGATCAGCCTGAGAAGGCCCTGGTGGATGGCACCATCAACGCGATCGAGAGCTTCCTGCGCAGCCATGAGGTTCAACAGCTCTTCGTGCAGGAGCTTGTGCGCGGAACCTTGGCGGAGACAGAAGCCAGTCGCCTCCGGCAGGTGGCGGTGGGGTTTCTGATCGAGAAGGAAATCCTCGCCTTGCTGGAGGAACAGCGTGAGGAGTTGCTTGAGCGTGTGGGTCAGAGCCTTCTGGAGGAGGCCGAAGGTGACTTCGGGAACGCTCTGGACGCTGCCAGAGCGGGGTTGGACGATGTTCAGCGCCTGCTGCTCAATCACGCCGAGGCCATGCGCTGAAGGTGTGCTCGGCCCGGCGGACCGATGCGATGGTCTGTTGGTCACGAACTGTTGCTGCTGAAGCCCCGCGCAAGGCACTGAGCAAGGGTCGGTAACGGTTCACACAGCAACAGTGCCGGCCGCGGGGCCAGAACCATTCCGATATCCGCGTTGAGGTGATGTCCGCTCACAGCACAAGCACGGTGGATCAGGCGCCACTGGCGCAGCAGATCCGCCGTCACCTCTTCTTCAGCCAGGCGAAATCCCATTCCCTGGCAACAGCTCACGATCACTACTGTGCGCTGGCTCTGGCCGTGCGTGACCGGTTGCTGCAGAACTGGGTCGACACCGCTGAGACCTACACGGAAAAAGGGGTGAGAACCGCCGCTTACTTATCAGCGGAGTACCTTCTGGGCCCTCACCTCGAAAACAACCTGGTGAACCTGGGCATGCGTGAGGAGGCCGAGCAGGCCTGCCGCGAGCTCGGGCTGGATCTCCAGGAGCTGATCGCCATCGAACCGGAACCGGGGCTGGGGAACGGGGGCCTCGGGCGGCTCGCGGCCTGCTTTCAGGAGTCGCTGGCCAGCCTGGAGCTCCCGGCCATCGGCTACGGCATCCGCTACGAATTCGGGATCTTCCAGCAGCAGCTGGGCCCCGACGGCCAGCACGAGAGCACGGATCCATGGCTGGCGAAGGGGAACCCGTGGGAGGTGATCCGACCGGAATGGAGCTATCCGGTCAGGATCGGCGACCAGACGGTGATGGGTGTGGCCTACGACACACCGATCGTGGGGTACGGCGTCCACACCGCGAACACCCTGCGGTTGTGGTCGGCGATGGCACCGGAAGCCTTTGATTTTGCGTCCTTCAACGCCGGTGATTACACCCGGGCCGTGCTCGCCAAGATCCGCAGCGAGACGCTGAGCAAGGTGCTTTACCCCAACGATGAACTCGAACAGGGAAAGGTTCTGCGCCTCAGCCAGCAGATCCTGTTCGTGAGCTGCTCACTGCAGGACATGCTGCGTATTCTCAAGGGTCAGGGCCTGGCCGTGACCGATTTTCACCGCAAGTTCGCGGTGCAGCTCAACGACACCCATCCCGCCATTGCCGTGGCTGAATTGATGCGGCTGCTGGTGGATGAGGAGGGGGTTCCATGGGATACAGCTTGGACGATCACGACTGCCAGTCTCAGCTATACCAATCACACCCTGCTCCCGGAGGCGTTGGAGACCTGGGGGGTGGGATTGTTTGAATACCTTTTGCCACGTCATCTTGAGATCATCTACGAGATCAATGCACGCTTTCTTCAGGTTGTGCGTCTCCGCCATCCGGGGCAGCCTGAACTGCTGCGGCGCATGTCATTGATTGAGGAAGGCGAGCATCGCCGCGTTCGGATGGCTCATCTGGCGGTGGTGGGTAGTCATCACACCAATGGCGTGGCTGAGTTGCACAGCCAACTGCTTCGCGATCATGTGCTGAAGGACTTCGCCAGCTTCTGGCCCGAACGTTTCACCAATGTCACCAATGGGGTGACCCCCCGGCGCTGGCTGGCCGTGGCCAATCCCGGCCTGGCCTCACTTCTCGATCAGAGCCTCGGAGCAGACTGGCGTCGCAATCTGGATGAACTTTCCAGGCTCGAGCAGTTCCAGAACGATCAGGTCTTCCTGGAAAGCTGGCAGAAGGTTCGTCACAAGGCCAAGTTGCGCCTTGCCCATCACATTCAGCGAGAAACAGGGGTGCTGGTTGATCCCACCTCTCTGTTTGACGTGCAGGTGAAGAGAATCCATGAGTACAAGCGTCAGCATCTGGCAGCCATGGAGGTGGTCCAGCGCTACCTGAGGCTGCGCAATGGCGAGGATCTCCCTCCCCGCACCGTGATCTTCGGTGGCAAGGCAGCTCCGGGCTACGCCATGGCCAAGCTGATCATCCGGATGATTGTTTCGATCGCCAACACAGTGAACATGGATCCGGCCATTGAAGGTCGACTCCGGGTGGTGTTCCTTCCGAACTTCAGTGTGAGCCTTGGGCAGATCGTGTATCCCGCTGTGGATCTTTCCGAACAGATTTCCACGGCCGGCAAGGAAGCATCCGGCACAGGCAACATGAAGATGGCGCTCAACGGGGCACTCACCATCGGCACCCTTGACGGAGCCAACATTGAGATCCGCGACCGCGTCGGCGACGAGAACTTCTTCCTGTTCGGCAACGATGCCCAGGAAGTGGCTCGCCTCGCCTCATCCGGGTATCACCCGATGCCCTGGCTCGAGAGGAACGATGCCCTCAAAGGTGCCATCGAGCTGATCGGGACAGGTCATTTCAGTGAAGGGAACAGGGAGCTGTTCCATCCGCTCCTGGCCAGCCTCACCAGCCACGACCCTTATCAGGTGGTGGCCGATGCGGCGGACTACAGCAGGGCACAGAATCAGGTGGACCGAGCCTGGAGTGACCCGATGAGCTGGGCGCGTGCATCGCTCACCAACACGATGCGTTGCGGCTTCTTCAGCAGCGATCGATCGATCGACGAGTACGCCCGGCGGATCTGGAATCTTCAGCCGGTGAGTGTCGGCGGATGACCGCTGCGCTGCATGTGTGATCAGGCCGCCTCCAGGTGTGCCCACTGGGAAGCAAGCGACCGAGGAATCCTTCGCGGCCGGTAGTCGCGGGGATCACTCGGTCCATGCCTGAGCACAGCATTGACGATCAGAGCAGGCCTGGGCCCCCGATTGATCGCACCGTGAGGAACGCCGGGCGGAATCCTGACCCAGCGGGCTTCATCCTCCCGGAGCGTGATGCGATGCAAGCGGCCCTCCTGCAGCACGATCAGGTCGAGAGCCCCCCTCAACACCATCAGCTGATCGGTCTGTCGGCGGTGGCAGAACAGTGCATCGCCATGGCCGTGCCCGACCTCTGCGATCAGCGTTTCATCACTGGGCTGAGGAGCGGAAAACAGCGTTCCTCCAGCCAGTTCCCCCTCCATCGGCACGATTTCCACAAGTCGATTGCGAGCCATCACCAATGCTGGTCTGCGAAATGTATCAATGTGTTTAATTTCTCGCCCTGCTCACCCCAGCGGCGTGTCTTTCGGTACGGATTGAAAGTTGCGTGAGCGTCTCCTGACCAGGCCGCTGGCCGGCTTCAGGCCATGTGTGGGTTTCCAGAAACCGTTTGTTGCATTCAACGGCTGCGGCCTGCCGGCCCCCTTGAATGGATTAAGAACAGTTTGACTACCACTGATAGGCGTTGGCTCAACTCCTCATTCCCAGAGAGAGCTCTCCTGGAGAAGCCAGGGTGGCCGCCACCCCGGAAACGGTTCAACGACTCAGCGGCCGGGGGCTCAGGTTCCTCGTCGAACGCGGAGCCGGTGCCGCGGCTGGGTTCCACGACGCGGCGTACCACGAGGCGGGAGCTGAACTCGTCGAGTCTGGCCATAACGCCTGGAGTGACGTTCGTGGCGTGCTGTGCGTTCAGGCCCCACCGGCCGAGCAACTGGCCCAGCTGAGTTCAGGTGCGCTGCTGATGGGGATGCTGTCCCCTCACAGGGCCCACTCGATTGTCGACACCCTGATCAGCCGTGAGGTGTCGGCCCTGGCTCTCGAGCTGTTGCCCCGAATCAGCCGGGCACAGGCGATGGACGTGCTCTCCTCCCAGGCCAGCATCGCCGGCTACAAGGCCGTTCTGCTCGCGGCCGCCTCCCTGAACCGCTACGTGCCGATGCTGATGACCGCGGCCGGCACGATCCAGCCGGCCCGTGCCCTGATCCTCGGGGCCGGGGTGGCCGGTCTGCAGGCTCTCGCCACCGCTCGCCGTCTCGGGGCCGTTGTGGTGGTGAGTGACGTGCGTCCAGCGGCCCGCGAACAGGTGGAGTCGCTGGGTGGACGCTTCCTGGCGCCGCCCGAACAGATCCCGGCTCCGGGTGAGTCCGGGGGGTATGCGCAGGCGGCCAGTGAAGAGTTCCTCGCGGCTCAACGCCTGCAGCTGGAAGAGCAACTGGCTCAGGCTGACCTGGTGATCTGCACAGCCCAGGTTCCTGGACGCCAGGCTCCGCGCCTGATCAATGAAGAGATGCTCGCGTGCCTGCGCCCCGGGTCTGTGCTGGTGGATCTGGCCGTGGCCCAGGGTGGAAACTGCGCCGGCACCGTGGCCGGCGAAACCGTGATCCGAAAGGGTGTCACCCTGATCGGAGCCGATGCGCTGCCCAGCTCCGTGCCCCACCATGCCAGCGCTCTCTATGCCCGCAACCTGGCTGCCCTGCTCGAGCATGTGCTCGACAGCACCGGCCATGAGGTGAGCGGCAGCGACCCCCTTCCTTTCAACCTTGAGGACCCGATCGTGGACGGCTGTCTCTTCATTCACGGCGGCTCCTGCCGCCGTCCCGACCTGCTGGGCAACGGAGGTGCATCATGAGCGGCCTCCAACAGGCCCTGTGGGTGCTGTTGCTCGGCAGCCTGCTGGGCTTCGAGCTGATCGGCAAGGTGCCGCCCACCCTGCACACGCCGCTGATGAGCGGGGCCAACGCCATCAGTGGCATCACCGTGCTCGCCTCGCTCACCCTGATCTCCCGCGCCGGTGACAACACCGCTCTGCTGCTGCTGAGTGCTGCTTCTCTGGCCTTCGCTCTGTTCAACGTGGTCGGGGGCTTTCTGGTGACCGACCGGATGCTCGCGATGTTCTCCCGCAAGTCATGACCATCTCCGCTTCCTTGCTGGCCGGCTGCATCGACCTGAGCGCCGTGTTGCTGCTCGCCCTTTCCCTCAAAGGTCTCTCCCGGGTTCGATCCGCCCGCACGGCCAACGGCCTGGCCGCCCTGGCCATGGGGCTGGCGGTGCTGGGGCTGCTGCTCCAGGAGCACCTGAGCTCCAGCGCCTGGCTCTGGATCGCCCTGGGGGCCGCTGTCGGTGGCCTGGCCGGTCAGATCACGGCGAGACGTGTGCCGATGACGGCCATGCCCGAAACCGTGGCTCTGTTCAACGGTTGCGGAGGCATGGCCTCCCTGCTGGTGGCCCTGGGAGTGGCCCTGTTCGACAGCGAAGCCAGCGGCCTGGTGGAACGGATCTCGATTGTGATCTCGGTGTTCGTCGGGGCGATCACCTTCAGCGGTTCGCTCGTGGCCATGGGCAAGCTGCAGGGCTGGATCGGCACTCCCGCATTCACCCAGAGCCGGCTGCGTCACGTGGTGAACATCGCCCTGGCGCTGGCCTGTCTCGGCGGTGCTGTTCTGGTGCCTGCCGCACCCGGCGGCCCCGCTCTCTGGGCCCTTGTGCTCGCCTCCACCCTGCTGGGCATCGGGGTGACCCTCTCGATCGGAGGCGCGGACATGCCCGTGGTGATCTCCCTGCTGAACAGCTACTCCGGTCTGGCGGCGGCAGCCGCCGGTTTCGTGGTGGCCAGCCCCCTGCTGATCGTCGCTGGCGCCATGGTGGGGGCAGCTGGTCTGATTCTCACCCAGGTGATGTGCACGGCCATGAACCGTTCCCTGGTGAGCGTGCTGTTCGGCGGTGCCCTGGGCGGAGGTGGCGCCGGCTCCGGCAACGAAGGCGACCAGGAGTACACCCGGATCACCAGCTCCAGTCCTGAGGAATGCGCCATGGCCCTGGAGTGTGCCGAACGCGTCGTGTTCGTGCCGGGCTACGGCCTGGCGGTGGCACAGGCCCAGCATGCCCTGCGCGAGCTGGCGAAGCTGCTGGAGGCCAACGGAACCACGGTGAGCTATGCCATTCACCCCGTGGCCGGACGCATGCCAGGCCACATGAATGTGCTTCTGGCCGAAGCTGACGTGCCTTATGAGCAGCTGGTTGAGATGGACATGATCAATCCCGAGTTCCCCCGGACCGATGTGGTGATCGTGCTCGGTGCCAATGACGTGGTGAACCCCGATGCCAAGAATGATCCCAACAGTCCTCTGTTCGGGATGCCCGTTCTTGAGGTCAATCAGAGCCGGCAGGTTTTTGTGGTGAAGCGAAGCCTCGGGGCCGGCTATGCCGGGATCCGCAACGGGCTGTTCGAGCTTCCCCAGACCGCCATGCTGTTCGGGGATGCCAAGGCCGTGCTCAACGGGCTGCTGAGCGAACTTCGCGACCTGGGTGTCGGGAAGAAGCCTGCATCGCAACAGCGCACACCGGTCACCGCCTGAACAGGGCTCAGACCGGATCGATCTCGGGATAGGCAGGCCGCCAGCGCCCGGCGGCCAGATTCCGGCGCACCTCTTCCCGGTTGCGGGCCCGGGTGGCGAGTCCCTCCTCAAGCGCAGCGATCGCCACGGCCTCGGCCACGTGGGCTGAGACGTCCTGAACGTCTGCCAGAGAGGGCATCAGGGCAGCATCCGGATCACGGGCCGCCGGGATCCTTTCGGCGAGCGCCTCCAGGGCGGCATCGATCATGTCATCGCTCACCAGCCGTGCCCCGACCGCCAGCGCGCCGTAGCCGAGTCCCGGGAAGATGAAACAGTTGTTGCACTGGCCGATCCGGCGCTCACGGCCACGGCTGAACACCGGCCCGAACGGACTTCCGGTGGCCACCAGGGCCTGTCCGTCGCTCCAGGCCAGCAGGTTTTCCGGGGTGACCTCCGCCAGTGGGGTCGGGTTGGAAAGCGGCAACACGATCGGACGCTCCACCCCCGCGCAGAGGGCACGCACAACCTGGCGATCAAAGGCCCCTGCCACGGTGGAAGTGCCGATCAGCACAGCTGGACGGACAGCTTCCACCACGGACTGAAGGCTGATCGGGGCCGCTGGATCGAGCCCGAGAGCCGAGAGCTCGGCCGGATCACGGGCATAGGGCCTGGCGGCGGCTGGCATGGTCGCCAGATCCTGGTGGAGCAGACCGGGCCGATCGATCAGCCAGAGCCGCTGGCGAGCCTGCTCCGCTGTGAGCCCGGCACGGACCAGCAGTCGCTCCAACCCCGTGGCGACGCCGCAGCCCGCGGTTCCGGCCCCGAAGATCACGATCGTTGCTTCGGCGAGCGGCTTTCCCAACCCCTTGAGCCCCGCCAGGACCGCCGCGCAGGCCACACCACTGGTGCCCTGAATGTCGTCGTTGAAGCTGGGGATGCGATTTCGGTAAGCATCCAGCACCCGACGGGCATTGTTCACCCCGAAGTCCTCCCACTGCACCAGGGCTCCGGGGCAGATCCTGGTCACGGCCTCCACAAAAGCCTCCAGAAAGGCGTCGTAGGCCGCTCCTCGCAACCGCGGCTGCCGCAGGCCGGGGTAGCAGGGATCGGCGCGCAGGTCTTCCCGGTCGGTTCCCACATCCAGCATCACCGGCAATGTGGTGGAGGGATCCACCCCGGCACAGAGCGTGTACACCGCCAGTTTTCCCAGGCAGATGTGTATCCCGCCGGCGCCCTGATCGCCGATGCCGAGAATCCCTTCCGCATCGGTCACGAGCAGCAGTTGCGGCCGCCACTCCGGTCCCTGGGGAGAGAAGCCTTCCATCGCCTCCTGCAGCACCGCCTCCAGGCGATCCCTCTGCGGTGAGCAGAGGTAAATCCCGTGAGAAGGGGTCCGGTAGATGCGGCTGAAGCTCTGGATCGCCAGACCCACCGTCGGGGTGTAGACCACCGGCAGAAGGGTTTCCACCTGGGACTCCAGCAGCCGGTGGAACAGCACCAGATTGCTTTCCCGCTGACTCTGGAGATAGGTGTAACGCTCGAGGTCGCTGCCCATCGCAGCGAGGGCAGTCCGGCACCGCTGCAGCTGCTGGTCGAGTGTCTCCACCTGCCAGGGCAGCAGGCCCTCCAGCCCCAGTCGGCGCCGTTCCTCCCTGGAGAAGGCGGTGCCCTTGTTGAGCAACGGGTTGCCGAGCAGATCTGCTCCGCGAAGGGTGGTGACAATCCTCATCGCGGCTGCAGCAGAAGCGACGTCTGCCTTCTCTAGGGCATCCCGGGGGGCTGAGCTGTTCAAGGCCGGCGGCAGCTGCGGTTCAGACTGGAGGCAAGCACCGACGGCTCCGTTGCGCATCCCCGGCCCGAGCAGCTTGACGTCCTGGGCGCTGCTGGCCGCGATGGCCTCAGTGCTGTCGCTGAGTTGTGCGGTGCCTGGTTCAGGATCCGGCACCGACCCCGGCCAGCGGGAGGGGGCCTCCAGCCTCGCGGCTCCGGTGCGTCGCTATCCGGAGGTTCCCCCGGCTCCGGAAGCGATCGCAGCCCGGCTTGTGGAGCTGGAACAGACGCTGCGCGATCCCGCCGGAACCGAGCAGACCCTGCCGGCGCTGGCCCATCAGCAGCAGGTGATCTATCGCCAGCTGGCTCGTAGCAGTGCTCTTTCCGGAGCGGTTCTCAGGCAGCTGCCGGCCCGTTGGCAGCCCGTCGTTCAACGGCATCTGCGGGCTCGCCGGGCCTTTGAGGCCATGCACCGCGGCCCGGCCCGAACCCGGCTGCCGGCCTGGCGGATCATCCCGCCCAGACCGGCTCAGGAGCTGCTGCGTCATTACCGCGAGGCCGCCGCGATCACCGGAATTCCGTGGGAGGTGCTGGCTGCCGTGAACCTGGTGGAAAGTGCCCTGGGACGCATCGATGGCGTGTCGGTGGCCAATGCCCAGGGGCCGATGCAGTTTCTGCCGAGCACCTGGGCCGAACCCGGTATCGGCCGCGGTGGAGATATCCGCGAGCCACGCGATGCCATCCACGCCGCAGCGCGCTACCTCGTTCGCCGCGGCGGTCTGCAGGACATCCGCAGGGGACTGTGGGGCTACAACAACAGTGAGCACTACGGCCGCGGTGTGCTCGAGTACGCCGCCCTGATCAGAGAGGACCCCAGCGCGTTCCGGGCGCTCTATCTCTGGGAGGTGCACGTGCCCTCGATCGCCGGAGACATCTGGCTGCCGGTGGGCTACGACCAACGGCAGCCGATTTCGGTGCAGACCTACCTTTCGGAGCACCCGGAGTCTGCCCCGTCGGTGCTCCCCGCCACAGGGCGATGACGTCCAGGTTGCAGCCGCTCTTCGGGCGGACAGATCAGTCTGGATCTCAGTGGAACGGCAGCCGATGCAGGACAGCCAGTTCGAACCCGATCCGTGCCGCCCAGCCGAGCTGCCGCCCCAGCCGCCTCTTCCGGTGGTGATGACGCCTGATGCCAGCAGCGTCGCCCCCTGCCCAACGCTGCTCTCGTTCACGATTCCCAGCACTTCCATCCCTGCTGAGCCCAGCTGGCTGGACTTGCTGGGCCAGCGCTGATCAGAGCGGCAGCAGCTGACGCCAGCCTGCGGCTTCGATCACCCGGACAGGCGTGTTGTAGAGCCTGCTCAGAGGGCCGTCCTGCAGCAGGCTGGCCTTGGGGCCATCGCCCACCACCGCTCCATCCTCAAGCAGCACACAACGACTGATCTCCGGAATGATCGCCTCGATCTGATGGGTGACCAACAGAATCGTTGTTCCTGTCCGGGCGAGTTGGCGCAGGATGGTCAACAGTTGATGGCGGGCGCGCAGGTCGAGGCCGTTGGTGGGTTCATCCAGCACCAGCAGCTCCGGCTCGTTCACCAGGGCCCGGGCCAGCAGCAGCCGGCGCCGCTGACCGTCTGAGAGCTGACCGAACGGAAGGCCCTGCAGCCCGGCCAGCCCGAGCTTCTCGAGCAGCAGGGCAGCGCGCTGGCGCTGATCCTCTGTAACGGACTGGGATCGGCCCAGACCGACGGACCCGAAGAAACCGGAGATCACCACGTCCTCAGCCGGAACGGTCGGCCGGTGATGGAGCAGCAGGTCGGTGGATACATGGCCGATGCGTGATCGCAGCTCCCAGAGATTCACTCGACTGGAGCCGAAAATCCTCAACCGGGAACCGGGCTTCACCACCGGGTAGACCTCACGGCTGAGCAGTTTGATCAGGGTGCTCTTTCCGGATCCATTGGGCCCGAGCACCACGGTGTGTTCACCCAGCCGCAGTTCGAGGCTGAGGTCGGCGAAGACGCGACGCGGGCCGAGCCAGGCCTCCACCCCGGCCAGCTCCAGGTAGGGGCGGTTGGTGCCGCCGGCTTGGGTCATGCGGGGTCGAGCGGTTCACGTACCCGGCGGGCTGCCAGTACCGCCTCGACACTGCTCACGCCCGCCAGCAGCACCAGACCCCCCAGCCCCAGCAGCTGATTCTGCTGGATCAGATCAGCCTGGAGCACGGGGTCCAGGTCCTGATCGAGCCAGGCTCCCAACACGAACCAGGCGACTCCCAGCCCGGAGGTGATCCAGTAGGCGCGCCAGCGGCGTTGGTAGATGTATCCGGTTCCCAGGCCGGGAACCACGTTGAGAACGCCTGCCAGCCAGGGGCTGGAAGCGGCGAGGATCTGCTCGTGGCTGGGGATCATGGCGGCTGTCAGGGAGTATGGATGCGGGCAAGCGCCGGAGCGAACAGGTAGGTGTCCGCACCTGCTCGATGGGTCTGGCCGTCCATGGCTCTGACACCTCCGGAGCAGTAGTCCAGCAGCCGCTGACGGTACGACCCCCTGACTGAACGGGTATCCAGCAGAACCGTCGACCCTCTGCGCACGGCCTGGATCAGGGCGCGCCCGTCGTCGAAGCTGCCGGCGGCCAGCACGAGGATTTCTGCCCCAGGGCAGCTGTCGGCATCGCGCCGACTGTCCAGTTCATCACGTTGAAGAAGCGACGGGCCCATGGGGCAATCTGAACTGCACTGCTATCAGGCCACAACAACCGGAGCACGTCAAAAGGACGGATCAGAGCGGGTCTTAATGGATCGCACAGCGAGAATCTATGTGGGGCAAGGGATCTGGCAGTTGCTTAGAGGCCATGTGCCTTTCTTGGGAGCTGTCTGCCGATTCTGTCAAGGGAAAAGTGGATTTCCCAAGAGGGCGGCCGCTTTCAAGGCGGCGAACTGATCCGGGTCAGAAGCCACCTGTGGAAAAAACAGCGCTTTTGGTGGAAAAGTCGGAGCTTCTGGGGAAAAGATTGAGGGCTAAGCATTGCTGATTCGTCTCAGCCCAGCTGATCCGCCTCAGCGGCGGATCAGTTCACGCACCCCGGCCTCGCCGTCATGGATCTCCCCGACCAGCACCTGATCCGTGAGATTCACAAACAGCCCGTTCTCGAGCACTCCGGGAATGTTGTTGATCTGCTGTTCAAGCGCGGCGGGCTCGGAGATCCCGGCCGCAAAGGACACGTCCAGCACGAGATTTCCCTGATCGGTGACCACCGGGCCGGCCTTCCTGACGGCCATCCGCAACTTCGCCTCTCCATCCAGGGCAGCCAGCTGGGCCTGCACCTGGCGCCAGGCTCCGGGCAGCACTTCCACCGGCAGCAGGAAGCCCAGGTTGAGGCGTTCGACAAGCTTGCTCGAATCCACCACAACAACGAAGCGGCTGGCTCGCACCGCCACCAGTTTTTCCTGGACGTGACAGGCGCCGCCTCCCTTGATCAACTGAAAGGAAGGATCCACTTCATCGGCCCCGTCGATGGCCAGATCAATCCGATCCACGGCATTGAGGCTCTTGAGCGGGATCCCCAGTTCGGCCGCCAGCACTTCTCCCTGGAACGAGGTTGTCACGCCGGTGACGTCCTGCAGTTCACCGCGGCTGAGCTTGGCCCCGAGAGCCCTGATCATCAGAGCTGCCGTGGAACCGGAGCCCAGTCCGACCACCATGCCGCTGCAGATCTGCTCGGCAGCCGCCTCTGCCACGGCTTGCTTCATCTGATCCTGCAGGTCTGACATGGCTGGAGCGGTCGTGGCAGGAGAACTTACCCCGGCTGCGGCAGGGCAGCCGGCCGGATGCTGAGGCTCATCGCCTTCTCGCCGCGGATCACCCGGAGCGTGAGCGGTTCGCCCACCGCAGAGCGTTCCACCTGTTGAAGCAGCTGGGATGGGTCCTTCACGGGCAGTTCCGCCGCTTCAACCACCAGATCACCACGGCGCAGCCCGGCTTTGGCGGCAGGGCTGTCATCCAGCACTCTCTGCACCAGGGCTCCGTCCCGTTCAGGGAGCCTGAGCAGGGCGTTGGGATCGCGGTTGTTCTCATGGGCCTGGCGGGCGGTGAGGGGAACGAGCTGAAGCCCGAGATACGGGTGCACCACCTGCCCCCCTGCCGCGAGCTGGTCTGCCACACGCTTGGCCAGGTTGATCGGAATGGCGAATCCGAGCCCCGCTCCGGGCCCGGAGCGCACCAGCGTGTTGATTCCAATCACCTCACCTGTGGCGTTGAGCAGCGGGCCACCGGAATTGCCAGGGTTGATGGCCGCGTCCGTCTGGATCAGATCCAGCCGCTTGTCGGCGAACCCGAGGCTGTTGATGTCGCGATGCAGGCTGCTGATGATGCCCAGGGTCACCGTGCGTTCCAGTCCGTAGGGGCTGCCGAGGGCAATGGCCCAGTCGCCCACTTCCAGCGCCTCGGAATCCCCCAGCGGAGCAGCCTGAAGATCCCGGGGCGCCCTGATCTTCACCACGGCGAGGTCCGTCACCGGATCGCTGCCCACCACTTCTCCATCCAGCTCACGGCCATCCGCCAGCGTCACCGCCACCGCATCCACGGAATCCACCACATGGGCATTGGTGAGCACCAGTCCGCGGCCGGCCTCGATCACAACCCCCGACCCCTGTCCCCGTTCCCGCAGGGTTCCGGAGGGATCGCCGAACAGATCGCGGAGCAGTGGATCCAGCAGGGCCGGATCGAAGGCGGTGCGGGCCACATCACGCTCGGTGTCGATCCTCACCACCGCCGGGGCCGCAACCCTGGCCGCATCGGCCACAAAGCTGTGAGCGCTCTCGGCAGCCGCCGGAGCTGCTGGGATCCACCAGAGTCCGGCGCACCAGACGATGCTGAGCAAGACGGCCGCGACAGCACGGATCGCAGAGGGCACCTGAACACCTGGATCGTTCCCTGAGGCTAAGGGCGCTGGAGTTCAGTCCGATGTCGAGCTCCAGCGCAGCAGCCTCTGCTGCAGGTGTCCCCGGGGATCGAGTTCCAGCCAGCGGCCACCGGGATCGGCCGGCCGGCCCAGGGGACAGGGCTGAATCGGGCCGAACGGACAAAGGGTTGACGGGCATCCCAGCAACGGGATCGCTGCCAGCCTGTCGGGTCTGCCAGGCAAGAATCCCTGCCAGTGCTGATGAACGTGTCCGAACAGCACCCCCCGTAGCCCCGGAACCTCCACCAGCCGATCGATCAGCGCCGGAGCGTCCTGAAGCCCGATGGCATCCAGCTCCGGATCTCCGATGTTCACCGGCTGGTGATGGAGAACCACCAAGGTGGGCAGCAGCGGTTCACGCATCAGTTCGTCCTCAAGCCAGCGCAGCTGCCGAGCGCCGATCCAGCCAGCCGTGCAACCGGCCCGGTGGCTGTTCAGCAGCAACACCCGACACCCCGGCAGGCTGATCCGGGCCGGCGCGATCACGGCCTGTCGGCCGAGCGCCGCTCGCAGGAGGGCCGGGTGATCGTGGTTGCCGGGCAGCAGCGCCACCGGGATCCGGGTCGGCCCCCAGCGATGGCTGTTCTGCAGCAGCTCGCGCAGGCGGATGTAGCCCTGCCAGGTTTCGTCCTGACAGAGATCGCCGCTGATCACCAGCAGATCGTGGGCGAGATCCGCCACCTGAGCCAGGGCTGTGTGCAGCCGTGTGTGAGGGGATCGGCCCCGGTAATGTCCTCCGGGGTCCGCCAGAAGGTGAAGGTCGCTGAGTTGAACCAGCCGCATCGCGCTCCGGGGCCACGGACCGCAGGGTTAGGGCCCGTACGGATTTAGGTTGCCTCTGTTGCATGAATCCCGCTATGGCGGCCATCCCACCCGGCGAATGCCGCCGCTGCCCCCTCTGCCAGGTTGAGATCCAGGGCATGGCGGGGGGAGCTGACAGGGTCTGTTTCAGTCAGGGAGCCCCCGGCAGTCGGGCCAAGCTCTGGGCAAGGGTCTGTCAGTTTCTGCGCAGCGATGAGCAGAAAGCCCAGTGCATCAACAATGACCCGGCTCAGCGGGGCAGCGTCGTCCAGAGCGACTATTACGCCGAGGCTCCGGTGCTGGATCTGGCAGGCCTGGCCGGGGAGAAGGGTGATGCCTCATGGCCCACCCCCTGATCCCCCGGCTGGACGCTCTGGTTCGCGAGCTGCTGGAACCGGGGCCCTTCGAGCTGAGGGAGGTGCATCTTCAGGCCCATCGGATCCCTCTCACCGTTCAGCTCCTGGTGCAGCGGAGCGATGGGCAGGACATCACCCTGGATGAGTGCGCTGATCTGAGTGCGCCCCTCGGCGCTGCCATCGAAGCGGCCGAATTGCTTCCGGACGCCTATGTTCTGGAGATCAGCAGCCCCGGCATCGGTGAGGAGTTGCACCACGACCGGGATTTTCGCAGTTTCCGTGGATTTCCTGTCGAGGTGCGCTACCGCGATGCCAAAGGCGCTGAGGTGTGGCGCGAGGGCCTGCTGCTCGAGCGCGACTCGGAAGCCGTGCATCTCAACCTGCGCGGTCGAACCCGGCGGATCCCCCGCGGCGACGTGATCACCGTCCGGCTGGTGAGCCCAGCCCACGAAGCCTGAATCCGCCGGAGACGACTCACAACTGAATCACCAAAAACTGAATCACCTGAAGCGCCATGGCCCTGGTTCTGCTACCCGGTCTCAACAATCTGATCGAAGACATCTGCGAGGAGAAAAAACTTCCCCCCGCCGTTGTGGAGGTTGCCTTGAGAGAGGCTTTGCTCAAGGGGTACGAGCGTTATCGCCGCACGCTTTACATCGGTATCAGCGAAGACCCGTTTGAAGAGGATTACTTCTCCAACTTTGACGTCCAGCTCGATCTCGATGAAGAGGGTTATCGGGTGCTCGCCTCCAAGATCATTGTGGAGGAAGTGGAAAGTGAAGACCACCAGATTGCTCTGAACGAGGTTCAGCAGGTGGCGGAGGATGCCCAGATCGGCGACACGGTGGTGCTGGATGTCACCCCGGAAAAAGATGACTTCGGCCGCATGGCCGCCGCCACAACCAAGCAGGTGCTGGCCCAGAAGCTGCGCGACCAGCAGCGCCGCATGATCCAGGAGGAATTTGCCGATCTCGAGGATCCCGTGCTCACGGCTCGGGTGATCCGGTTCGAGCGACAGAGCGTGATCATGGCGGTGAGCAGCGGACTGGGCCGTCCGGAAGTTGAGGCCGAGCTTCCCAGGCGCGATCAGCTTCCCAACGACAACTACCGGGCCAATGCCACCTTCAAGGTGTATCTCAAGGAGGTGAGCGAGGTGCCGCGGCGAGGACCTCAGCTGTTTGTGAGCCGGGCCAACGCCGGACTCGTGGTGTATCTCTTCGAAAACGAGGTGCCTGAGATTCAGGAGGGATCGGTCCGCATCGTGGCGGTGGCCCGGGAGGCCAATCCCCCTTCCCGTTCGGTCGGCCCACGCACCAAGGTGGCTGTGGATTCCGTGGAGCGTGAGGTGGACCCTGTGGGGGCCTGCATCGGAGCCCGCGGTTCACGAATCCAGCAGGTGGTGAACGAACTGCGGGGCGAGAAGATCGATGTGATCCGTTGGTCTCAGGATCCAGGGCAGTACATCGCCAATTCCCTGAGTCCCGCCCGCGTCGAGATGGTGCGGCTCGTGGATCCCGAAGGGCAGCATGCCCACGTGCTGGTGCCGCCCGACCAGCTGAGCCTGGCCATCGGCCGTGAGGGTCAGAACGTGCGACTGGCGGCTCGGCTCACCGGTTGGAAAATCGACATTAAGAATGCCCACGAATACGACCAGACCTCCGAGGACTCGGTGGTGGCCGAGCTGATCACCCGGAGGCAGGAGGAGGAGCGGCTGCAGGCGGAAGCGGAGGCCCGGCTGGCCGCTGAACAGGCCGCCCGTGCCGAGGAGGATGCGCGCCTGCGTGAGCTCTATCCGCTTCCGGAGGATGAGGAGGATTTCGCCAGCACGCCGGACAACGAAGTCGGACCCGAAGAAGTCGGACCCGAAGAAACCGGCACCGAAGAAACCGGCACCGAAGCAGTCCGGTGAGCTCCAGGCCGGTTCTGCGCCGTTGTGTGTCCTGTCGTCAATGTTTCGACAGGCGCAACCTCTGGCGTGTGATCAGATTGGCCGGGGGCGGAATCGCCCTCGACAGGGGGATGGGTCGCTCGGCCTATCTTTGCTGCAGCCACCGCTGTCTCGACGAGGCGAGGCGGCGAAAGCGACTTCAGCGTGCTCTTCGCTGTCAGGTCGCTGACCATGTCCTGGACATGCTGGAGCGACGCCTCCCAATCGGCGATGCTCCAGCCTCTGAGGCAAGATGACCATTGGTCGCCGTGCGTCTGCGACCTGGCGCCCGCCGACCCTCCCGCGGTCGGGGGCTCCGACCACTGGAGACCTGAATGACCAGCAGCGGCAAAGTCAGAATTTATGAGCTGTCACGGGACCTGGGCCTGGACAACAAGGACGTGATCGACGCCGCTGAGCAGCTGTCGATCACGGCGAAGAGTCACAGCAGCTCGATCAGTGACGACGAAGCCGCCCGGATCCGCCAACTGCTGCGGGCCGCCCATGGGGCAGGCCAGCCCCGCGTGGCAGCGGCCCCGCCTGCACCCGGCAAGGCCATTCTTTCCGTGAAGAAGGCCGGCCCACCGGCTCCGGCCGCCCAGGCTCC
Organism: Cyanobacteriota bacterium; assembly: GCA_035285465.1. GTDB lineage: Bacteria > Cyanobacteriota > Cyanobacteriia > PCC-6307 > Cyanobiaceae > UBA5018. The sequence continues at coordinate 7,274 of JAYKHC010000049.1, read as the reverse complement.
GACCCCACAGGCTCCGACCCCACAGGCTCCGGCCGCCCAGGCTCCGACCCCACAGGCTCCTGCGCCCAAGATTCCTGCCGGCCCTCCGGCCCCCCAGGCCGCACCGGCCAGGCCCGTGGTTCAGAGCCCAGCCTCGAAACCGCCAGCGGCTCCCGCCCGTCCTGCGGCCCCTGCTGCCGGCGTCAGCAGGCCCGCTTCGCCGCCGCCACCCTCCCGGCCCACTCCTCCCCCGTCCAGGCCTGAGAGCTCTGGTCCTGCCAGGCCCTCAGCTCCAAAGTCAGAGGCCCCTCGAGCGGCTGCAGCACCGAAACCCTCCAGGCCCGCGTCGCCGCCGCCGCGTCCGGCAGCGCCCAGCCGTCCGCCCGCACCTGCCGGCGGCTCCCCTCAACCCAGGCCGGCCGGCAGCAGCAGGCCTGTGGTGGTGAATCCCCCCACCAAGCCGCCGATCCGACCGGTCCCGCAAACTCCAGGACAGGCCCGCAGGCCTGATGGCACCCGACCCGGAGCAGCTTCGGGCAAGCCTCAGCTGGTCGGTCGTCCGATCAGCGGCCAGGCAACGACCGGGACGCGGCCGAGCTCCCCGGCTGGACGTGCCCCTCTGAGCCAGCGGCCGGGTGCTCCCCAGCGGCCGGGGGCCGGCCCCCGGCCCCCGGCTGCCGCGCCTCAGCGGCCCGGCGCACCCATCCGGCCCGGCCAGCCTGGTCAGACTTCCCGCGCGGGAGCTTCCGGCGGTCGCCCGGGACCCGCTCCCCTGGAGCTCGTAGGCAAACCGATCCGTCGCGATGGTGCAGCGGGCTCCGGCCGCCCCGGGCCCGCCCCCAGGCCTGGCATGCCGGCCGGCATGCGCAGGCCGATGGCTCCGGGCGAGCTGATGCAGCTGCAGAAGCCACCCGGCCGTCCAACGGCTCCGGCCCCGCGCCGTCCAGGGGAGCGCCCCGCGGGTGACACAGCCTCCACGACCGGCACGGGTGAAACGGTCCGCCCCACGGCCACACCTCCGGCGGCCCCCCGCCGGCCGGGCTTCCGACCCGCACCGGCCGGACCGACCGGGGGGCGTCCGCGACGTCCCGACTGGGATGACAGTGCCAAGCTTGAAGCCCTGCGCAGCAGAACTCCCCAGAAGCAGCGCACCAAGGTGCACATCATCGGTGAGAACGATGATGTGCTCACGGCTGAAACCAGCGGCTACGCCGGTGAACAGGAAGCCATCGTGCTCACCGCCAGCCTGGCGAGGCCGGCCCGGCCCAGGTCTGCCCAGAGCGCCGCTCCCAAGCCCACGGTGGCGATGCGGAAGCGCAAGAAGGAAACCACCCGCCAGCGTCAGCGACGGCGGGCGATGGAACTGCGCCAGGCCCGGGAGTCCAAGCTGCAGCGGCCGGAAATGCTGATCGTGCCGGAGGGCAACCTCACGGTGCAGGAGCTGGCCGAGAAGCTCGGGGTGGAGAGCTCGGAAATCATCAAGAGCCTGTTCTTCAAGGGGATCATCGCCACGGTCACCCAGAGCCTCGACCTTTCCACCATCGAGGCGGTCTCCGACGAGTTCGGGGTGCCTGTGCTCGAGGACGACGTCGAGGCGGCTGCCGCCAAGACGGTGGAGATGATCGAAGCGAGCGATCTCAGCCATCTGATCCGCCGCCCACCGGTGGTGACCGTGATGGGGCACGTGGACCATGGCAAGACGAGCCTGCTCGATGCCATCCGCAAGACCCGTGTGGCCGCGGGCGAGGCCGGTGGCATCACCCAGCACATCGGCGCGTACCAGGTGACGATCGAGCATGCCGGTGCCGAACGGACGATCACCTTCCTGGACACCCCTGGCCACGAGGCGTTCACCGCCATGAGGGCCCGCGGCACCAAGGTGACCGATATCGCTGTTCTGGTGGTGGCGGCTGATGACGGCGTGAGGCCCCAGACTCTCGAGGCCATCAGCCATGCCCGGGCCGCCAAGGTGCCGATCGTGGTGGCGATCAACAAGACCGACAAGGAAGGGGCCTCCCCCGACCGGGTGAAACAGGAGCTGTCGGCGCAGGAGCTAGTGGCTGAAGACTGGGGCGGCAGCACGGTGATGGTGCCGGTGAGCGCCATCAAGGGCCAGAACATCGACAAGCTTCTGGAGATGATCCTGCTGGTCTCCGATGTGGAGGACCTTCAGGCCAATCCCGATCGCCTGGCCAAGGGCACGGTGATCGAGGCCCACCTCGACAAGGCCAAGGGTCCCGTCGCCACGCTGCTGATCCAGAACGGCACGCTCCGCACCGGAGATGTGCTGGCTGCCGGCCCGGTGCTCGGCAAGGTTCGCGCCATGGTCGACGACACGGGCAGCCGGGTGAAGGCAGCCGGGCCCTCCAGTGCGGTGGAGGCGCTCGGATTCAGTGAGGTGCCCACCGCAGGGGACGAATTCGAGGTGTATCCCGATGAGAAGGCCGCCCGAGCTGTTGTCGGTGATCGGGCCACCGAAGCCCGGGCCAGTCGGCTCGCGCAGCAGATGGCCTCAAGGCGGGTGTCACTCGCCTCGATGTCCGGTCAGGCCAGCGAAGGAGAGCTCAAGGAGCTGAATCTCATCCTCAAGGCCGATGTTCAGGGATCGGTGGAAGCCATTCTGGGCGCCCTTGAGCAGCTCCCCCAGCAGGAGGTTCAGGTTCGGGTTCTGTTATCGGCTCCCGGTGAGATCACCGAAACCGATGTCGACCTGGCGGCAGCTTCGGGTGCCGTGATCGTGGGCTTCAACACCTCGATGGCGCCGGGAGCCCGGAAGGCGGCCGATGCCACCGGCGTGGATGTGCGCGACTACGAGGTGATCTACAAACTGCTGGAGGATATTCAGCTGGCGATGGAGGGCCTGCTGGAGCCCGAGCTGGTGGAGGAACCTCTGGGAGAAGCGGAGGTCAGGGCCGTGTTCAGCATCGGCAGAAATGCGGTGGCTGGCTGTTACGTCACCTCCGGCAAATTGCAGCGCAATTGCCGGATCCGTGTGCATCGCGGCAAGGAGCGTGTTTTCGAAGGCGACCTCGACTCCCTTCGCCGGAACAAGGACGACGTCAAGGAAGTGGCCACCGGCTTCGAGTGCGGCCTGGCCAGCGACCGGTTCAATTCCTGGCAGGAGGGCGATCGGGTCGAAGCCTTCCGGATGACCACCCAGCGCCGAACGCTCTCCACGTGAGTCCTTCCCTCGGGAGAGCACCTGTCGGGATGTTCAACGCCTTGTGATCTCAGCCCGTCGCGAACCGCTGCTCTGGCTTCAGTTGCTCTCCGGGGCCGTTCTGCCCCTTGAATTGCTGCTGCTGTTGCTGTTGCTCGCGGGTGTCGATCCAGGACCCGTGCCGGCTCTCGAGCGCCTGCTGGCCTGGGCGATCGGTGTGCTGACGCCGGCCGTGCTGCTCTGGAGACAACCTGGCGATCCCTTTTCGCTGCTGATGATTCAGGCCCCGCTGCGAGCGCGCTCGACGAACCAGCGGACCCTTGTGGCAGCGCCGCTGTTTCAGGCCCGGGCGGCTGTGGTGGTGGCAGCCGTGCTGCTGCTGCCCGCTCTCTGGTGGCTTGATGCTGCGGCTCCCCTGGCCGGGCCGATGGCTCCCCTGCAGGAAGCCAGTCGTCTGGTGGTGCTGCTGCTTGCCGCACCGTTGCTGGCGCTGATGGTCTGGCAGATCCAGCAGCTTGTTCAGGCCATCGCTCTGTTGATGCGCTCGGAGCAGGTTCTGCAGACCTGGACTCCCCTGAGCGAGGAGCAACTCCAGAAGCAGCGGCTCAGTCCTGGACTGCCACTGCTGTTGCTCGAGCCCTTCGTTGCTCCCCGCTCTTCCGGGGTTGACCCTCCCGGGGGTGATCCGGTTGAGGTTGACCTACCGGTTGCGGTCGAACCAGAGCATGGTTCCGAACAGGATGACAGCCCCGGCCTGGATCAGCAGGTCGGCTGAAGCCACGTCTGCACCGGACGCCAGCCGCATGGTCATCGTGGCCAGACCCACCAGGCCAGAGGCCAGCAGGGCAACCCAGAGGGCCCGTCGCAGGCTGCGCCAGGGCGTGCGTGCCTCCTGCAGCAGCCTGGCCTTCAGTTCCGGATCAAGGCCTGTGGGGGCTGGGGGCATGGGGATGTGCGGCAGAACTTGAATGCTAATTTGATAAGCAGGCCGGTGTAGCTCAGTGGTAGAGCAACTGATTCGTAATCAGTAGGTCGCAGGTTCAAATCCAGTCACCGGCTTGCTCCGAAAGCCACCTCACGCCTTCCAACCCCTTCACCTGAGGACGCACGCGAGTTCCTCTCCGTCGTCATATTTGGTGTAGCAGAGCACTGGCCATGCCCGCCAAGCGTTCCCTCAACGCCAGGAATCTGGAGGCGCTCGGTGCCTCGACGCTGGCGGCGCTTCTGATCGAGGTGAGCACCGGCAGTGCCGTGATTCAGCGCCGGCTTCGGCTGGCGCTGGCCGCCGCAGGCGGAGCTGAGGGGACGGCGCAGGAGGTGCGCAAGCGGCTGGCGGCGATTGCCCGTTCCACCACCTTCATCGATTCGGCCCGGCGCAAGCTGCTGCTGCTCGATCTGGAAGCTCAGCAGCAGGCCATCACAGGACCGGTCGCCACAGCCGATCCTGCTCTGGCGGTGGAACTCCAGGTGCGACTGCTGGGGTTGAGCGAGGGGATCCTGGATCGCTGCCCGGATTCCACCGGTGTCATGACCGACCTGTTCCAGCGGGCGGTGGAGGCCCTGGCCAGCCTCGCAACGGCCGCCGCCATCAGCCCTGAGGCCCTTGTGGAGCATGCGGTTGAGCTCCTCCAGGAGAATGGTTACGGCCAGTTCGAAGGGTTGATCCCGGCCCTGACACCCGTTCTGGGTGAGGCGGGCCTGCTGCAGCTGGAGCAGGCCCTGCTGGAGCGTGGTGGCGTGGACTGTTTCACCATGGAGCAGCTCGTCCGGGGTCGTGGCGATCTGGACGCCTACCTGGAGCTCTTCGAGCCCTCCCAGCTCACCTGGCCCGACACGTCCGCCGAGGTGGCGGGGCATCTGCTCAGGGGCGGGCGGGCCGAGCAGGCTCTGAACGTGCTCGATCGCGCTGCCGGTGCGAGTGAGATCATGGAGGCGCAGGCCTGGCATGCCACCCGAATCGCGGTGCTCGACACCCTGGGGCGTCCGGAGGAGGCGCAGCAGCATCGCTGGCAGGTGTTCGCCAGAACCCTCTCGATGCCGCTGCTGCGCGACTACCTGGAGCGGCTGGATGATTTCGCTGATCTGGAGGCCGAGGAGCGGGCTTTCCAGGTGGTGGAGCAGCACCCTTCGCGCCTGGCGGCGCTGCAGTTTCTGGTCTTCTGGCCGGTTCTGCCCCGGGCCGCGCGCTATGTCCTGGCCCATGGCCAGGAGTGGGTGGGCGAGGCCTATGAGATCTACGAGCCAGCCGCGGATCGCCTCAGCGCCGACCATCCTCTGGCCGCCAGCCTGCTGCTGCGCGCGATGGTGGTGTTCGCCCTGTCGATGGGTCGCTCCAAGCGGTACCGCTATGCCGCAGAGCACCTGCGCCAGTGCGAGCGACTGGAGGCCTGCATCGATGACTGGCAAGGCTTCGAGAGCCACACCAGCTTCATGGGGCGCCTGAGAGAAGCCTTCGCTCAGAAGTGGAGCTTCTGGAAACAGCTGGAGCGTTGAGGCTGCCCAGAACCGAGCCCATGGCCCCATGGCCCCGGGGGCGCGGGTTTTCAGCGCACGCCTACTGAACCCGATCCACATCTGCGAACCGCAGCGAGAGCTGATTGGCACGGGTGATGAGCTGCATCAGAAGCTGCTCGATCCGGGCTTCGTTCCCGAGGTCGCGGCGAACCACCAGCGCATCTCCGGAAACGTGCCTGAGATTCCAGTCGAGTCGGATGGTTGTCGGATTCATCGCCTCGGTGAAGGACGAGCCGTAGAACATGGTGACCCCGTCCGCAGTGCGCCCTTCCCAGTTGGCGGGGTCGTAGCGCTCAATCCGTACCGGATCAGCCCAGAGCTGCTGGGCGCGTAGATGGGCCTCCGTGCGCGGAAACCAGCCCGAGGGCAAGGCCAGGCTGGGGAAGCGGGCCAGATCGGAGGGATGGAGGTTGCGCTCGGCGGCCAGAGGATGATCGCGCGCCGCCAGCAGGTGCACCGGCCAGCGCAGCAGATCCACCACCAGAAACACCGGGTGGTCCGGAGCGGGAAGGTCGGGCTGATAGCTGCCGATCCAGGCATCGATCACCCGCTCCTCCAGCAGCTGCAGCGGAAGTTGCTGGCCTGGAAGATCGAAGTTGCCTGTGATCCAGCCCGGCGGCAGGCAAGGTCTGAACCAGGGGCCCGCGCTGTAGGTGGCAGCGAGTCGCAACGGAGCCATTCCCCGCAGCCGCGCCAGCTGGTGCACCCGTCGCTCCGCCAGCAACAGCGTGGAATCACCCTGCACGGTGATGTGGCTCGGCCCGAACCGATTCAGCTTGAGGTTGAGCGTGTGCAGGGTGTGGCGCAGCTGGCGTGAGACCGTGCTCTGGTCAATCGACAGGGCCCGCGCAGCGGCACCCCCGGCTCCCAGCCAGAGGTAATAGTCGAGTGATGCCAGCTGTTGCAGGCTGATCAATGCCGATGCACAGAGATGCGGAGTTTAAGGATTCCGCCGAGCCGCCGCGAAGCAGCTTCCGGTTGATCGCCCTCCCTGAGCGGATCAGCGCCTGTGGCCACCACCCTGGCGGCCCGGCTCGGAGAGGATGGGTGCAGTTTCCTGAATGACCGTGATGAAGCTGCCGGAGGGATGGAGGGTCTGGCTTGGAGTGCTGGTGCTCAATGCCGTGGCGGTTGCCATGTGGTGGGTGAATCGGGATGCGGAGCGGCCTGAGGCCGGCAGCAGCCTCTGGGCTGCGTTGCGATCGGTGAGCTTCGGTGGGGCGGGATAGGTGCAGCTCCAGGCTCGGGCCCGTATCCCGAGATCATCCCCCCTCTGAGTCCGGCAGGGCGGTTTCAGATGCCGTCAGCGCAGCCCTGGGCGATTCACCGGCCCGCCCATGTTCGGACCCACTCCAGGCCCTGCCGCTGGGTGATAGTTCACCGGTCCGCCGTAATTCGGCCCGGGTCCAGGGCCTGCCGCCGGCCGCACCCCGGGGCCTGGGGCTCCATACCCCAGGCCGGGTGAGGGATTGAGTACGGGGCCGGGTCCGACGGTGCAGCCAACGGGAAAGCCAGGCCGCAGGCACTCAGCGGCCTGAGTGGCGGTGCCTGTGGCCAGCGCCAGCAGTGATCCCCACAGCAGCGGCTGGAATCGCGATGTTGCAACAGGAGGCATGGCGGC
>JAYKHC010000048.1:0-14313 GCA_035285465.1 Cyanobacteriota bacterium | reverse complement strand
GTTCAGGCCGGTTCACCCATGCTGATCCCGCTCAAGCCCGGTGAGCTCACGCGCCTGATCCCGGCCGTCGCAACAGGGCCTCAATTCAATGCCTGCAGCGGTAATCCCCGCAAACTGCTGCAGCGGGTGTTCATCTCCGTGATCGGTGGGGTGATCAGCCTGCTGATCAGCCAGGGGGTGCGCATGTCCAGCCAGCTGGCTCCGGTGATGCTGGTGGTGGGCTTCGTGTTCCTGCTCTACATCCTGTGGGGTCCGATCCTGGAGGCAGGTCGACGCAACGCCGTGCTGCGGCGCTACCCGATGGCGGCGATCTTCGAAGGGCAGGTGGCTGATCTGTTCACCCGGGAGCTGGTGGAGGGACGCCAGGAAACCACCGACCGTCAGGGACGCCTGGAACTGGTGGAAAACCGCCGCACCTGGCTCTGTCTGGAGCTGGAAGACGAAGAGGGTTACCTGGGTCAGCTGCGCTTTCCCTACGACAAGAAGCACAAGCTGATCCGTCGCGGCCAGGTGGTGCGCTGCCTGGTCTTGAGCGAACGTCGGGATTTCTCGAAGATCGGAGCTCTCAGTGACGCCTGGCTGCCCCAGATCAAGCTCTGGGTGGGGGATTATCCGTACCTGCTGCGACCGGCCTTCGAGGAGCTCTGCCTGAGCCGGTTGCGCTGAGCCGGCCGACGGACCGGAGAGCGTGTTACATTGCGTAACAAGCCATTACGAACCTTCATGACACAAGCTCCTTCTGCCATCCGCGGCGCCACCGTCACCACCGAAGACGGCGGCCGTCTCAACGCCTTCGCCACCGAGCCCCGCATGGAAGTGGTGAGCGCCGAAAGCGGTTGGGGATTCCACGAGCGTGCCGAAAAGCTCAACGGCCGCATGGCCATGCTCGGTTTCATCGCCCTGCTCGCCACCGAATTCGCTCTCGGCGGAGAGGCCTTCACCCGCGGACTGCTCGGCATCGGTTGATCCGCACCGCTGCGGTCTGATCCCCTTCCCCCTCAGCCGCGGCGTGATGCCGCGGCTTTTTGCTGGCTGGCCCTCTGCAGCCCCACCCTCGCTCTCCTGTGTCGATCGCGTCCGCCTCCGCCGTTCCGCTCGCCCGCATTCACGGGGCGGGGCCCACCGGCCTGCTCACGGCCCTCGCCCTGGCTGATGCCGGTTGGCAGGTGACCGTGGTTGATCCGCTCGAGCCTGCTGGGCTGATCAACCGATCCCGGGCCTATGCCTTCACCCATTCCAGCCGGAATCTGCTCGAGCGCCTGAAGCTCTGGGACGCAGCACAGTCGCTGCTGGTTCCGTTCCGCCACCTCGAGCTGGTCGATCTCAGCCTTCGGGAACAGGTGCCCTTCGGTCTGGATGATCTGCCCGGACGGCTGGCCCGGGCCCCGGGCAGCGCCGTGGGCTGGATCGGACAGCACCGCGCCCTGATGGCCCTGCTGCTGGAGCGCGCTGAAGCAGACGAGGCGATCCGGTTGCTCCTGGGCCCCCGGGAGGTCGCCGGAGAGACCCTGGAGCTGCCTGAACCCGATCTGGTGGTGGCAGCCGATGGCCCCCGCTCCCCGACCCGGGCAGCCCTCGGAATCGGCGTGGCTCAGTGGCCCTATTCCCAGTGTTGCCTGACCGCCCAGCTGGAACTGCGGGGAACGGATCCGGATCAGGCCTGGGAGCTGTTCCGTGCTGAAGGCCCCTTCGCCCTGCTTCCGCTCGGGGGACGGCAGGTGCAGGTGGTATGGAGCGCTCCGGAGCCACGCTGCCGGCACCTGGAAAACCTGGACGCAGCTGCGTTTCTCGATGCGCTGGCGGGAGTTCTGCCCAGGCGCTTCCAGCCGGATCTGCTGCTCGACCAGCAGCGGGCATTTCCCCTGCAACTCCTGGTGGCGCGTCGGTTGAGCCGGGGCCGCACGGTGCTGGTTGGCGAGGCCGCCCACCGCTGCCATCCTGTGGGGGGCCAGGGGCTCAATCTGTGCTGGAGAGATGTGGCCGTGTTGCATCGGCTGGCAGCAAGGGTTGTGGCCCACAACCTTCCAGCCAGCCACCTGCCTGCTGCCTATGGCCAGCGACGCTGGCCTGATCTGCTGATCACGCTCACCAGCACCCACCTGATGGTGAAGCTGTTCTCCAATCGCTCGCCCTGGTTGTTGCCGCTGCGCCGACGACTGCTTCAGCTGTTGCGCCGGTCGGCTCCGATGCGCCGGCTGAGCCTGATGGCGATGACGATCGGCCTGCCAACCTGAACCCGGCCATCGGGACGGACTGATCATGGTGCACGCCACGTCTCCGCAGCCGCCGCCATCCGAGGGGCTGCTGCGTCTGCTCCGCGAGCAGCTGGAACTCTCCGAGAGTGCCCTGGACCTCGGTCTTCGCCAGGCTGACCTCGAACAGGCCCCTGTACCGGTGGTGTTCTGGAGGCTCGGCCTGATCAACCTGGAACAGCTCGATCAGCTGCTCAGCTGGCAGGAAGGTCTGGATCCGGATCAGCTGTAGATGATCAGCGATTCCACGGGCTGCTCCCGCGGGAGACGCCGGCGGCCGTCGAGCGCTGCCAGCTCGGCCACAAAACCAAACCCGCACAGACTCCCCCCTGCGGCCTCCACCAGCTCAGCGCAGGCGGCTGCGGTACCCCCGGTGGCCAGCAGATCGTCGATCACCAGCACCCGCTGACCGCTGCTCAGGGCATCGCTGTGAATCTCCAGCCGGTCGGTGCCGTACTCCAGGGTGTAATCCACTCCGGTGACCGGCCCGGGAAGCTTGCCCCGTTTGCGTACCGGCACGAATCCGAGCCGGTTCATCGTGGCCAGGGCCATGCCCACAAGGAAGCCGCGGGACTCGATCCCCACGATCAGATCGGGCTGGAGACGTTCGCAGACCGCCGAGAGCTGGCGGATCACCTCCTGCCAGCCCTCGATGTCGCGCATCAGCGGCGTGAGGTCGCGGAACAGGATTCCCGGCTTGGGAAAATCCGGGATGTCACGCACCAACCGACGCAGATCCACGGAGCTGGTGGGCATGGTGATGACGGCTCGGCCATGAGCTGCCATCATCGCAGCCATGCCAGAAGCCTCCGTTCTCCCCGCCATCCCATCCCCTCCAGCCGAATCACTGGCAGGGCGGAGCCTGCCCCGGCGTGGTCTTGAGCGCCTGGATCTGCTGTTGTTGGCTGTGGAAGCGCTCGACCTGAACAGCGGTGAAGCGATGCTGTGGATGAGCGAGCAACTGGGTGTTAGCGAGCTGTTCCCCAACCGGGTGGAGCTCTGGAAACGGCGCTGCACCAACCCGCTGCGACGCACCCCCAGCCGCAGCGCTCTCGATCAGGCCGAATCGGAAGCCCTGATCCGGCTTGTCTGTGCCATGGCCGACCGGGTCTATCCCCTGCTGCGGGCGCTTCTCTCCTCGGTGGAGCCCCCTGAGATCACCAACCAGCGCTGGAGTCTGTTCCAGACAAGGTTCATCGAGCTGGTGCGGGAACGGCTCAACCCACGCCGCGGCGCTGTGCAGGCGCTCCTGGATCCTGATGCCGGGCCGCTCCTGCACCATGAGCTGATTCAGTCTCTGGCCCTGGCTGCTGGCCCCGGGGGGGTTGAGCGGCTCTGGGCAAGCCTCCTCGATGCTGCAGCCTGAGGGTCTGTCCGGACACGCATGAAAACCACCCTTCGCTTCGACCAGATCAGCTGCCGCCTTGAGGTGGAGGGACTGCCCGATGTCTCGGCGGGGCAGGACCCGGAGTCCGTGGGGATCGTGACCGGCTGGAGCCTGCGCTGGGCCGGCCGACCGGAACTGGAAGGCAGCAAGGAGCATCTGGAAGCCCTGATGACCGTTGTGCTCCCCTATGCACGCCATTTGCTCAGTGGTGTCCGGCGGCGCTTCGGCAAGGAGCCCGAGCCCGTTGAGATCGGCCCCCATCCCGAGGGAGGTCATGAACTGCTGCTGCGCAGCAGCCAACCCGATACACCGCCGCTGAAGCTGAAACTCGATGACGCGGAGCTGATCGACCTGGTGCGCGTGCTGGACCAGCTCCGCCACGATGCACGGCTGAGAATCGAACTTCCCGTTCCCGGCTCCAGGCCCCTGAGGCTGCATGAACGCAACCAGCGCAGACCTCTGGCCCGGCGCCTGGCCGCCCCCGTGGGTGGAGCCCTCACCCTGCTCACCTCAGCCGGCCTGGTGCTCAGCCTGTCCCAGCCGCTGACCCAGCTGAACAGGCAGACCCGCAGAGCTTCAGCCGAGCGGGTGGATCCGCCGGCACGCAAGCCTGCGGAACTCACGCTCAGGGTGAACGGGGAAAGCTGGCTGGAGGTGAGCCGGTTCGATGGCACCCCGATCTTTGCCGGAATCGGCAGCGGCGAACTGCGCTATCCGCTCGGATCCGGCCTGAAGGTCCGGGCCGGCCGGCCGGATCTTGTGGTCGTTCAGACGGGGAGCGGCCCGGCGCAGGAGCTCGGCAAGATCACGGAAATCAACTGGAAACGCTTCGAACCGGAGCCGGTGCCCGAGCCGGAACAGGAGCAGGAACGGTCTTGACGTCAGAAGATCTCCCCTCAAACTTGGCCCATGCAGGTGATGAGCTGGTCGCAACTCAGGATCCGCGTGGCCCGGCTGGGCGCCTCGCTGGATGTTGTTGTTCGCAGCGATCCTGAAGTCTGCGGTCTGAGCGGAGACCGCTTTCACCTGTCCCTGCATCACGGCGGCCAGGGTGATTGCACGGTCGACAATCTGTCGTTGATCGACTGCCCGAATGAACTGGTTCTGATCGAATTCGAACGCTGGATGCGAGGTGCCGGCTACAGGCTCGATCCATGAGCAGTGATCGTCGCCGCGCGCTTCAGCTGGCCACGGGCTCTTCGAGATCGCGCCGTGTCTTCCGCCGACAGAAGCGTGTGAATCGCTTCGCCCAGCTGAGCACCGGGGTGTTGCTGATCAGCAGCGGTGCAGGCATTCTGGTGGGCCTTCTGCAGCTCCCTGAACGGCTCGACACCCTGTTGCTGGTGAGCAACGCCATTGCCAATCTGATCGGCGGGGCGATGAGATTCGGCACCGGACTGCTGCAGCTGCTGGCGGTTCTCGCTCTGGTGGCGGTGGCTCTGGCCGCTCTGGTGCTGCTCGTTGCCGGGCTCGTGAGGCTGGGGAAGGCGGTGATGTTCCCTGGATCCCGATAATCACTCCAGAACCGCCCTGCGCCCTGTGCGCGCTCTTCAGCGATGAACAACCCCCGCTCCGAGCGTCCTGCCTGGCTCAACTGGCTGATCCTTGGAATGTTCCTCTGGAGCAGCTGGCAACTGGCCGGTCTCTGGTTTGAGCGACTTCACGGCTGATCCGGATCCGGAGGCCGGCGGCAGCCGCTGAGCCGCTCAACGGCTCAGTTGCTGGAGCCGAACCTCAAGGCGTTGACGCAGCCGATTCTGAACAAGGGCGCAGAGGTCTTCCACCAGATCATCATCCGCCTTGTAGATCAGACGAACGCCATCCCGTTCACAGCTCACCAGCTCGGCGCGCTGCAACTGTCCGAGCTGACGGCTGATGTGGGACTGGGAAAAGCCGGTGGCGTCGATCAAAGCGGCCACATCCATGGGCCCCTGCCGGAGCAGACAGAGCAGCTGCAGGCGGGCGGGCTCACTCAGCAACCGGAAGAAGCGGCTGTAGGCGTCCAGCAATTCGGCACTGGGCGTGGCCTGCAGCATCGGGGCGGATCTGCGCCGGGGACGCTTCAAGACGACACGATCATTATGGCGGCAGCATGCAGTCATGCGTTTAGGCTCATAGAGCTGCAGGCTTTCACCGTGACCGATTCCACCCCCCGGGGCTCCCTGCTCGCCGCCGCCGCCGGCGGCGGCTCTCTGCTGCTGCGGCAACTCTTCGACGCCTCCACCGGCACCTTCACCTACCTGCTGGCGGATGTGGCGAGCGGCCAGGGGGTGCTGATCGATCCGGTGTTCGAACAACACGCCCGTGACTTCTCGCTGATCCAGGAGCTGCAGATCGAACTGGTGGCCAGCCTCGACACCCACGCCCATGCGGATCACGTCACCGGCAGCTGGCTGATGCATCAGGCCAGCGGCTGTCAGATCGGCCTTGCCGCAAGGGTGGGAGCCGAAAACGTATCCCGCCCCCTGGAACACGGCGATGGCGTGACCTTCGGCAGCCGGCATCTGGAGGTGCGCAGCACTCCTGGCCACACCGACGGCTGTGTCACCTTTGTGCTCGACGATCAGACGATGGCCTTCACCGGCGACGCCCTGCTGGTGCGCGGCTGCGGGCGTTGTGATTTCCAGCAGGGGAATGCTCACACCCTGTTCCGCTCGATCACGGAGCAGATCCTGTCGCTGCCTGAGTCCTGTCTGCTCTATCCAGGCCATGACTACACGGGCCGGATGGTCAGCTCCGTCGCCGAGGAGAAGCGCTACAACGCCCGGCTCGGTGGACTGGCCGACGAACGGGACTTCGTGGGCCACATGGAGAACATGAAGCTTCCCCACCCTCACAAGATCGCCGAAGCGCTGCCCGGCAACATGCGCTCCGGCAAACCCCGCCAGCAGGCGCCGGCCGCAACCTGGGCACCCCTTCAGCGCAGCTATGCCGGTCTGCCTGAACTGCCCGTCGAGTGGGTGAATCAGCACGGCGGGGAGCTCACCCTCGTGGACGTGCGCTCCTCGGAGGAATTCCATGGCCCTGATGGGCGGATCCCCGGGAGCGTGCTGATGCCCCTGCCGGAGCTTGAGAGCCGCCGCCACACGATCCCCACCGGGCGACCGGTGGTTGTGGTGTGCCATTCCGGCAGCCGCTCGGCCCTGGCCACCCAGCAGCTGCTCAAGGCGGGGCTGGAGCGGGTGGCGAATCTCCGGGGCGGCATCCGTGCCTGGCAGGCCGAGGGCTACCCCCTGGAAGCGGCGGCAGCCTGAGCGAGGACGGTTCGGATGGCCCTCTCCATGCTCGTCCTGTTGGCAGGGGGCGGCGCCCTGATCGGGTTTCTGCTCTCCGTGCTGGGAGCCGGTGGGTCGATCCTGCTGCTGCCCCTGCTCACCAGCGGTGCGGGACTGCCCACCGATGCAGCGATCGCTCTCTCGCTGCTGATCGTGATCGTTCTGGCCAGTGGCAATGCCATGGCAGCCCTGAAACGCCGCAGGGTGGCCTTCCGGCCGGCCCTGATTCTCGGCGTGCCGGCTCTGGCCGGCAGCTGGGTCGGGGCCCTGCTGGCCAGAGCCGGCCATCTTTCCGACGCGGCTCAACTGGGGGTGTTCGCCGTCGCCGCCCTGGTGGCGTCCTGGCTGCTGATGCGGCAGCCGATCGCCGGGAACAGCGGGATCCGATCGGTGCCGGGAGGCAACCAGGCCGGGCTCCTGGCCCTCCAGGGGCTGCTGGTGGGACTGCTCACCGGGGTGGCGGGAGTGGGTGGCGGATTCGCGCTGGTGCCGGCTCTGGTGCTGCTGGCCGGTCTGCCGATCAGCATCGCCAGCGGCACCAGCCTGGTGCTGATCGTGCTGAACAGCACCGTCGCTCTGCTGGCCACAGGTGTGTGGCCTGCCGAACAGCTGCCGATGGTGCCGCCGCTGCTCGCCGGTGGAATCATCGGGGCTCTGGTGGGGCAGCAACTGGCGCCACGGCTGCGCGAAGCCCAGCTGCGGCGTGGATTCGCCGCCCTGCTGGTGGGCTCATCGATCCTCACAGCCTTCGAAGCGATGGAGACCCACCGGGGGGAAGCAGCCCCGGGCCCGATCCTGTCCAGTCACAGCCCACCCCACAATGGCTCTGCAGCGCGCCCCGCAAGCCGATGGGATACGACCTCGACCTGATCGTTCTCGGCGCCGGCTCGGGCGGCCTGGCTGCCGCGAAGCGAGCCGCGGGCCACGGAGCCCGGGTGGCGATCGTGGAGGGCGACCGGGTGGGTGGCACCTGCGTGATCCGGGGTTGCGTGCCGAAGAAGCTGCTGGTGTATGGCGCGGCCTACAGCCGACTGCTGCACGATGCAGCCAGCTATGGCTGGATCCTGGGGGAACCACGCTGCCAGAGCGCAACGCTGCTGGCCAACGTGCGCGCTGAGGTGGACCGGCTCCATGGCCTTCACATCGGATTCCTGGAGAAAGCCGGCGTGGAACTGGTGCCGGGCTGGGGGCGATTCACGGGGCCCAACAGCGTGAACGTGAAGGCCAGCGATGGCAGCTGCCGTGAGCTGCGCGCTGAACGGATTCTGATCGCGGTGGGAGGACGACCCCATCGCCCCGACTTTCCAGGTTCCGAACTCGGCTGGATCAGCGACGACATGTTCGAGCTCAGGGAACTGCCCGAGCGGATGGTGGTGGTGGGCGCCGGCTTCATCGCCTGCGAATTCGCCTGCATCCTCCAGAGCCTGGGGGTGCAGGTGATTCAGCTGGTGCGTGGAGATCACCTGCTGCGGGGCTTTGATCGTGAAGCCGCCCTCGCGGTGCAGGAGGGTCTGGAGGCGGCCGGGATCGAGATCCGCTTTGCCCATTCAGCTGCCTCCATCACAGGCCCGTGCGGATCCGGCGAACTCACCTTGACCACCCAGAGCGGCGAGACGATCGGCTGCGGTGGCGTGCTGCTGGCCACCGGCCGTCGCCCCTGGCTCTCAGGACTGAACCTGGAAGCCGCCGGCGTGGCCAGCGAGGGCGGCCGCATCCCTGTCCATGCGGATCAGGCCACCAACGTGGCCAGCATCTTCGCGGTGGGAGATGTGACCGATCGGATCAACCTCACACCGGTGGCGGTGGATGAAGGGCGAGCCTTCGCCGACACGGTGTACGGAGGAAAGCCGCGCCGGGTGAACCACAGCCTGGTGGCCAGCGCCGTGTTCTGTCACCCGGAACTGGCGGGGGTCGGGCTCAGCGAGGAGCAGGCGATCGAACGGTTCGGCGCCGAGGCGATCGTGGTGCATCGGGCCCGCTTCCGGCCGATGAGTCAGGCTCTGCCGGCGACAGGTTCGAGAGTGCTGCTCAAGCTGGTGGTGGAGCGGGCCGGCGGCAGGGTGCTGGGAGCCCACATGGTGGGCGAGCATGCCGCAGAAATCATTCAGATGGCGGCGATTGCCATCGGCATGGGGGCGACCAAGGCCGATTTCGATCGAACGATGGCCCTGCATCCCACCGTGGCCGAGGAATTCGTGACGATGCCGAACTGAAGCAGGGCCGGCACGTTCAGCTGATCAGAGCGTGGCGGAGCTTCTCAATGCGCACCAGAAGTTCAGCGCGTTTCTGCTGTCTGCTTGCGTTGCGAGAGAGCAAATTCAGGAGGCTCACCAGCCCAATCAGTTCAAGCAGGCCAGCCACCCGGGGCAGATCCTCGATCGCACCGAGGGTGGCGCTGGTGAGCTTCAGGGCAATCCCGGCGATTGCAGCCAGCCCGAGGATTCTCAGCAGCGGCAGCAGGTCAGCCCGTGAATGAAGGGGGGTGGCACCGATGCGGCTAAAAACGGCGGTGGCGGTGATTGATTGAGTCAAGAGGCGAAAAGACACAAACAAGCCAGCGCCGTTTCTAGCTTCATCGTGCTGACAGAGCCAGCCCCCTTTCATCGAAGACCCCTTCAAACAGGGCCGAACTCAGATAGCGCTCACCGGAATCCGGCAACACCACCACGATGGTCTTACCGGCGTAGGCAGGCTCCGCCGCCAGACGCAGAGCAGCCGCGGTGGCTGCTCCACAGGAGATGCCGGCGAGGATTCCCTCCTCGCGCATCAGCCGGCGAGCCATCACCATGGCCTCCTCATCACTGACGGCCTCGACCCGATCCACCAGGCTGAGATCGAGGTTGGCGGGCACGAACCCCGCCCCGATGCCCTGGATCTTGTGGGGGCCGGGCCGGGGCTCCTCACCGGCCCGGGTCTGGCTGATCACGGGGCTGCTGACGGGCTCCACGGCCACCGAAACCAGGGATTTCCCGAGGGTCTGCTTGATGTAACGGCTGACCCCTGTGATGGTTCCCCCGGTTCCCACACCCGCCACCAGCACATCGAGCACACCGCCGGTGTCGTTCCAGATCTCCGGGCCCGTGGTGTCGTGATGGATCTGCGGGTTGGCGGGATTCGAGAACTGCTGAAGCAGCACGAAGCGCCCGGGGTCGGTCTCGGCCAGCTCCTTGGCGGCGGCGATCGCACCGGGCATCCCGCGCCGCCCCTCGGTGAGCAGCAGCCTGGCCCCGTAGGCCGTGAGCAGCTTGCGCCGCTCCAGGCTCATCGTTTCCGGCATCGTGAGGGTGAGGGGGATGCCGCGGGAGGCGGCCACGAACGCCAGGGCGATGCCCGTGTTTCCGCTTGTTGGCTCCACCAGCTCCCTGCCCGGCCCCAGCAGACCCTGCTGCTCCGCCCTCCAGATCATCGCCGCACCGATCCGGCACTTCACCGAGAACGCCGGGTTACGGCCTTCAATCTTGGCCAGAACCCGGGCCTTGCAACCGTGCGTGACCCGGTTGAGCTGCACCAGCGGGGTTCCGCCGATCGACAGGCTGTTATCGGCAAAGATCTGACTCATGGCCAAACGGCTGTCTCCAACGGACTCCATTCGGCAACCTAGGCACGACCAGCCGATCTGACAGCAGAGTCGGGCCAGGCAAGATCAAGTCCGATCTGGATGGAGCGAGAGAGACTTCATGCCGAGAGCAGATCCATCCTGATCAGCAAGACTCCCAGGGCAGAAATTGCAAAGCCTGAAATTGCAAAGCTGGAAATTGCAAAGCCGGAACCAGCATGGGCGGCACTGATCCGGTTTCTCTGAGCGGTATCGGCGCAATCCGGTGGTGGGCCTGGGTTCGATTCTGGGCACGGGTGTCTTTGTGAGCCTGGCCCTGGCAGCCGCCTGATCACATCGTCGATGGCGCGGCTGGAAGCGGATGGAGAAATTTGATGATAAGGTTGTCTGGAATGTAAGAAGATGATTACCGGCCTTCTTAGGCCTGCAACCATTGGTCGCACCCTTTTAGCCATGCACTCCTGGCCATACAACCATAAGCCATAAATCTTTTAGTCATGCAACGGGACGACAATTTCTTTCTTTTGAATAGCTTCTTCGATTAATTTCTCACTCTCAAGCAGATTTCCAGGATAATCACTAGATCTTATGAGTTTCAGTGAACCCCCCGGCTGGGAACCCAGCGCTGCGCAGCAACTGCTTCTTCAGGCATGCCTGGCCCCGGTGGATCAGGCCAGCCATGCCATCCGGCAATGGGCCGAACAACCGGTGCACCAGCGTCGCGACAGCGGCTCACGGCGACTGATGCCCCTGCTCCTGAGACGGTGCCGGGAGATTGAACTTCCGGCCACTCTCAGCGCAGAGCGAGCAAGCTGGAAGCAGGAGGCGATGCGCACCTGGCAGAAGAACCATCGGTTGCTGAGCTGTGCCAACAGGCTGGCCTCCGGCCTTGAGAGTGCAGGTATCCCAGTGCTTCTGATCAAGGGCCTGCCCCTGGCGCTGCAGGCCTACGGCGACCTCTGCGTCAGACCGATGGCAGACCTTGATCTCGCCGTGCCCCACCGGCAGGCCCGCCAGGCTGTGGAAGCGCTGACAGAAGCTGGCTGGGAACCGCTGCCGACACCGTTGAAGGGAAGCGGGGACCCGCTCACTGGCGAGGGTGATGAGCAGCGTGCGGAGCAGCTGGCCTGGATCAGCCGTCAGCGGCGGGTTGAGGACTTCAGCCCGCTCTACTTCCACGTGCGACACAGCCATGGATTCCGTCACCGCGACGGACTGGAGGTGGATCTGCACTGGTCGATTTTCCAGGGACAATGCGACCCGGAGCGTGACGATCCGCTCTGGGAGGCCGCCCAGTCGCTGGCGGCCATCAACCGGATTCCCCAGGCGCCTGCTTCCCCCCTGTTGCGGACGCCCGAGCCCGCGGAGCATCTGCTGCTGCTGCTGGCCCACGGCACCCGCTGGAACCGGATTCCCCCGATCCGCTGGATCGTCGATGCGGTGATGCTGCTGCGATCCACACCGGAGCTGGACTGGCAACGGTTCCACAGCAGAGCTCAGGACAGGAACCTCACGCTTGTGGGGGCCGAGCTGCTCACGTTCCTGCGGGATCGTTTTGCCCCGGAGATTCCGCTTGCGGTGATCGAGCAGCTTCGCAGCACCGCGCGAAGCAGTCGGGAACATCGTCTCTACCGCATCGAGTGCGCAGCACCCGGCTGGCGTTGTGGGATCGAGGAGCTGCGCTACCTGCATCGTCGCTACCGGCTGCTCCGCCGCAGGCCGGATCTGCGGGGTTCGATGGCCATGCCGTCCTGGCCTGTCTACCTCTGCCACGTGCTGGGGGCGCCTGGGCGCAGGGATCTTGCCCGCTATGCCCTGTCGGAACTGGAACGACGCCGGCTTCCCTCCACAGGGTTGCTCAGGTTGTGCGGATGATTCCTGCAGACCGACAGCCACCGCTTCGGTTGAATCTGCTTACTGTTGGTGTGGCGACAGGGTGGCTGCCATGCCGACACCGAGTGGGCTTGATTGGGCCGACTGTCCTGCGGTGGAGCAGGAGCCGCAACGGGTCTGCGGTGCCTGGGTGTTCCGCGGCACCCGCATCCCCGTGGCTGCCCTGTTCAAGAATCTTGAGGACGGCGTCTCTCTGCATGAGTTCGTGGAGATCTTTCCCGGAGTCAGCTCAGAACAGGCCCGACAGGTGCTTGAGCACGCCGCACGAAGCACGGCAACGGCCCTGATTTAGTGCGGATTCTGTTTGATCAGGGAACACCGGCCCCACTGCGGCGCTGGCTCAGCGCCCATGAGGTGAGCACGGCCTACGAGCAGGGTTGGGCAACGGCGACCAATGGAGATCTGATTCGCCTGGCGGAGCAGAAAGGCTGCGAGCTCCTGATCACCACGGACACCAACCTGCGCTTTCAGCAGAACCTGCAGACCCCCAGCATCGCCATCCTGGTGATCTCAACCACCAGCTGGCCGCGCATTCAGGCGGCTGCCGAACAGGTGCTCGACGTGGTGTCTGAACTTTCTGCAGGTGAGTACTGCGAACTGCGAATTCCCTGAGGAGCCGGGTTTGAGCTTTCGCCCTGGCTGGGTGGATCGATGGATCTGGACAAGCCCCATCCGCAGCAGGTGCTCCGCGTAGCTGCGCGGGCTCTGATCACGGGGCCTGATCCAGCGGCGGCCGCCGGCCGTGATGTAAAGACAGATTTCAATGTTCGTTGGGATACAGAAACAATCCAGAGATCAGGCCAGGTTGAAGTCCGAGAACGATGGGCAATGCAGACA
Organism: Cyanobacteriota bacterium; assembly: GCA_035285465.1. GTDB lineage: Bacteria > Cyanobacteriota > Cyanobacteriia > PCC-6307 > Cyanobiaceae > UBA5018. The sequence continues at coordinate 1,113 of JAYKHC010000048.1, read as the reverse complement.
TCCAGGAGTCATAGGGGTCACAGCCGTGGTGGTGATTTCGGTTCTCGCTACCGCCTGATCGACAGCGGTTGTGAACCCCATCGCCAGCTTGATGGGCAGTACACCAGTCTCGAGGAGGCGATCGCCGATGCCATTGCCTGGGTGGAGCCGTTGATGGATTTCAGCAACGCCGCCCACCTGATCGGGGTGGATGTGTCCACAGCTGATGGCAACTGGCGTACCTGCCGCCTGCCCGGGGCCCTGATCTGCCCACTGCTGTGTCCCCTGCCCTGCTGACTCCGGCTTCTCACTCCAGCGTCTCAGCCGCTCCCAGCGGCAGGAGCTGGATCTGCCTGCGGCCGAGCTTGATCTCGAATTCATCGCCGGGCTGCAGACCCAGCTGAGCGGTGTAGGCCTTGCCCACCATCAGGTTGCCGTTGAACTGCACCTTGGTGCAATAGCTGAGCTGACGGCCGGGTCGGCCCTTGCCGCCCCGGCTGCCGTCATGGCCGAGGTTCATGCCCTTGGCCTCCAGCAGGGCTTCGTAGAAGGCTGTGAAGTTCAGCCGCTCGGTTCCGTCCTTCTTGCAGCTCACGTAGCCGCAACTGCGCACCAGATCAGACTTGGAAACAGGGCCCAGCTCCTTGACCATGGCGAGCAGTTCAGGACCGGTGAGCATGGGAGAACTAAGCATCGGAAATGATTTTCAATCCATAAATACTAACCATAGCTGCGTCAACATCTGGCTCCTGGTTGTGCGCTGAGTGGCAACGAGCATCGCTTCTGCTGCAAAACAGCGGAAGCAGACGAGCCGCGGTGCGCCGAGCTCTGTGTTGACGCTCCCGTTTAATGGGGGATCCGAACCCATGCTCTGATCAGGCGCATCCTCAGGTTGATCGAGAGCCCCCCGCCCTGGCTGTGGCTCTGCCACGGCCGGCTCTGGCAGCGTGTGGGCCCCCCAGCACCCTGGCTGCTGCCGCTGGAACTGCTTCAGCAACTGCACGGGTGGCTGATCGTTCCCTTACGGCGAGGCCTCCGCAGCAAACGATGGAATGAATCGCTGCCCCTGGGCCTGCGGCTGCGGGCCAGCTGGCTGAACAGTTACCGGCCCGGTGAGCTGGCCTGGTGGTGGGC
>JAYKHC010000047.1:0-3488 GCA_035285465.1 Cyanobacteriota bacterium | reverse complement strand
GTGGATGAGAGCCATGTCACCTGCAGCCAGTTGCAGGCCATGTACAACGGCGACCAGAGCCGCAAGCAGGTGCTGATCGAGCACGGCTTCCGCCTGCCTTCCGCGGCCGACAACCGCCCGCTCAAGGGTGAGGAGTTCTGGCAGAAGGCGCGCCAGAGCATCTTCGTGAGCGCCACTCCGGGCTCCTGGGAGCTGGCCCAGAGCCAGGGTCAGGTGGTGGAGCAGGTGATCCGCCCCACCGGCGTGCTCGATCCGGTGGTGGAGGTGCGCCCCACCGACGGTCAGGTGGATGACCTGCTCGGTGAGATCCGCACCCGGGCCGAGAAGGGCGAGCGGGTGCTGGTGACCACCCTCACCAAGCGCATGGCGGAAGACCTCACGGATTACCTCGCTGAAAATGGCGTACGCGTGCGTTATCTGCACTCCGAAATCCATTCGATCGAGCGGATCGAGATCATCCAGGACCTCAGGAATGGCGAATACGACGTACTGGTGGGCGTGAACCTGCTGCGCGAGGGGCTCGACCTGCCGGAGGTGTCACTGGTGGCGATCCTCGATGCCGACAAGGAGGGGTTCCTGCGAGCCGAGCGCTCCCTGATCCAGACGATCGGCCGGGCGGCGCGCCATGTCGAGGGGGTGGCGCTGCTCTATGCCGACAACCTCACCGACTCGATGGCCAGGGCGATCTCTGAAACCGAGCGCCGCCGCGCCATCCAGCACGCCTACAACGAGAAGCACGGGATCACGCCCACTCCGGCCGGCAAGCGGGCCGGCAACTCGATCCTGGCCTTTCTGGAGGTGTCGCGCCGGCTCAACGACGAGCAGCTGGAGGAAGCCACGGACCAGGCCGAGCACAACGCGGTGCCGCTCGATGCGCTGCCGGAGCTGATCCAGCAGCTGGAGGACAAGATGAAGGCAGCGGCCAACAATCTGGAGTTCGAGGAGGCCGCCAACCTGCGCGACCGCATCAAGGGTCTGCGCCAGAAGCTGGTGGGCAAGGGCTGACAGCCATCAGGCGCTCGCTTCTAGGTTGAGCCCCGAGGTGTTGGCTTCGATCCTGTGGCTCTGACCGCTCCGTCGCGATCCGGCGACCCCTGGGAGTTCCTGGCAGCCCATGGCGACCGCCTGCAGGTCGTGCCCGAACGGGGCGGACTCGTGACCGGCTGGCGGTGCCGGGGGCCCTGGGGTGAACGGGAGATGCTCTACTTCGATGCCGAGCGCTTTGCGGATTCCAGCAAGAGCGTTCGGGGCGGCATCCCGGTGCTGTTCCCGATCTGTGGCGGCCTGCCGGGCAGTCTCCTGCCCCAGCACGGCTTCGCCCGCGATCTCCCCTGGCAGATCGCAGAACTGGCCGATGGATCAGGGGTGCGGCTCAGCCTCACGGCCAGCTCCGAAACCCTGGCCCTGTTTCCCCATCGCTTCCGACTCGACCTGGAGTTCAGGCTGGAGCCCCAGGCCCTGGCGGTCCGAGCCCTGGTGAGCCACACCGGGACGTCTGATCAGGCCGCCCTGCCATTCTCCCTGGGCCTGCATCCCTATTTCGCCGTTTCCGATCTCAGCGCGGTGCGGCTCTCCGGCCTGCCGGCCCAGGCGCTCGATCAGGCGGCCGGCGTGAGCGCCCGCACGGCCGACCTGCTCAACCGGCTCCCCGCTGGGGTGGATCTGCTGGCCGGGCCGGCTGCAACGGTGCGGCTGGAGGCCGGCTCCCATGCCGTGACGCTGGAAACCAGCGCTCCGCTGGATCTGGCCGTGGTGTGGACCGATCCGCCGCGGCCGATGGTGTGCCTGGAGCCCTGGACCGCGGGTCGTGGCGCGCTCAACAGTGGTGAGCGCTTGCTGATGGTGCAACCCGGTAAAAGCCTGGAGCTGAGCTGCCGCTACCGGGTGGAGGCGCTGTAGCTCCGGGCGGGGGTCACGCCGGGCAGACGCCCCCGCGCCAGCTGCTGCTTCGGGTCAAACCGGCGCTTCACCGCTTCGATCACCGGGCGGGAGGGGGCATCCAGCCAGGCGGGGATGCAGGCGCCCGGAGGCTGCCGCAGCACGGTGAGGAACCCGCCCAGCGACAGGCAACGACGGCGCAGAGCCTCCACCCGGAAGGCCGGCAGATGCACCTCATCAGCCCAGGCCATGGCCAGGCCACTACCGGCACCCAGGGCGATCGGGATGCCAGCCAGGGCGGGCTCCTCCAGCAGCTCCCGGCAGCTGGGCGAAGGAACGCCGATCCGCAGCAGCCAGTGAGCTTTCAGCCCGGATCCCTGGCCCTCGGCCAGGCGTTGCTGCCGCTGCTCCGGCGTAAGCAGCGCGCAGCGGCAGCCGAGGGTTTCAGCCTGAGTGCTGATGCCGGCCACCTGCTCATCAAGGGTCTGGGAGCTGATGCTGGCCAGGCTCACCAGCAGCCCCGGCTCCGCGTCAGCCAGCCGCAACCACTCCAGGCGCTCCGGACTGAAGCCGGAATTCAACAGCCAGCGGCTGAGCGCCACCAGCGGTTCAAGCGCACCGCTGAGCCAGAGGCCCCGGCGTTGAGGAGGGATCGGCAGGGTTCTGAGCGTCACCTCCGTGATCAGGGCCAGCGAACCCCAGCTGCCGCAGAGCAGCCGCATCAGGTCGTAACCGGCCACGTTCTTCACCACCTTGCCGCCGGCACGGGCCGCGGTGCCGTCGCTGCGCATCAGTCCGATGCCGATCAACTGGTCTCGCACGCCCAGATAGCGCTGGCGGTAGCCACCGGCCAGGCCGCGGGCCACCAGGCCGCCGATGCTGCCACTGCCCTCGCCGCCCGGGCCGCTGCCCCAGGGCCAGTCGAGAGCCAGCCACTGGCGATGTTCAGCCAGGGCACTCTGCACCCGGTGAAAGGGGGTGCCGGCCTGCACAGTGATGGTGAAATCCCCTGGGTTCAGCTCCAGCACCCGATCCAGACGGGCCGTGCTCAGCACCTCCGCATGGGCCGCGACGGCTGGCCCCCAGTCGAGACGGCTGCCGAGGCCACTCGGCAGCCAGGGCTCGCCCTGCTGATGCAGGTGGCGCACCAGCTCCTGCAGGTCGTCGGGCTCAGGGGTGATCACGGGCCGATTCACGGGCTGATGGTGCCATGGAGGGAGCCCAGCTGGGGGGCCCCTGGCTCACGCCATAGGCGATGCCGAGCAGCAACCAGCCGAGCAGATGCACCCGAGGCTCGTAGAAGAAGATATCCAGGAAACCGGACAGCACAAACACGAGGCTGCCGGCCAGACAGGCCGCCACCAGCTGCCGGCCAGCCGGGGGCTGCCTGATCTGGAGCGCGGCCCTGATCGCAGCGATCTGCAGGGCCAGGAAGCCGATCAGGCCCGGGAGACCCGTGCCGAGGGCCAGCATCAGAAAAACGTTGTGCTCATGGGGCAGGTTGCGGTGATCCAGCCCGAGCCGGCCGGCCACTGACTGGAAGGTCTTCAGGCCCCAGCCCAGGATCGGCCGCTTCTGAACGCCCTCGAAAGCGATGCTCCAGGCATTGA
>JAYKHC010000046.1:0-3438 GCA_035285465.1 Cyanobacteriota bacterium | reverse complement strand
CTGGCCTGCCTGGGGCTGGCGCGCTGGCTGCCGTTCAACGTGGGCGATGTGGCCCGCAAACACATCAAGGATGAACAGCTGCTCAAGCTGATCGACATGGAGTGCTTCTGCTGGAGCGTGATGCCCGCCGATCTCACCCCGATGATCAATGCGGGGATGGTGTTCTCCGATCGCCATGCCGGCGGCATCAACTACCCTAAGGGAGGGGTTGGCGTGATCGCCGAGAAGCTGGTGGCGGGATTGGAGAGCCATGGCGGCACCATCCGCTACAAGGCCCGCGTGACGAAGGTGCTGATCGAGAACGGCCAGGCGGTAGGCGTGCGGCTGGCCGATGGCGAAGAGATCCGATCCCGCCGGGTGGTGAGCAACGCCACCCGCTGGGACACATTTGAAACCCTGCAGGAGAGCACCGATGTGCAGCGCCCAAGACGCGCAGCGTTGGTGGACGCGGCCCACACCCCCAGAGCCGAAACCGCCTGGCGCCGCCGCTACAAGCCCTCGCCTTCGTTCCTGTCGCTGCACCTGGGCGTGGAGGCTTCGGTGATTCCCAAAGGCTTCCACTGCCACCACCTTGTGCTCGAAGACTGGGCCGAGATGGAAAGCGAGCAGGGGGTGATCTTCGTGTCAATCCCCACCTTGCTGGATCCCTCCCTGGCCCCCGCAGGCAGGCACATCGTGCACACCTTCACCCCCAGCGACATTCAGGCCTGGAACGATCTGAGCCCTGCGACCTACAAAGCCAAAAAGGAAGCCGATGCCGCCCGGCTGGTGCAACGCCTGGAAGCAATCATCCCTGGCCTGGCCAGTGCCATCTGCCACCAGGAGATCGGCACCCCCCGCACCCATCGCCGCTTCCTGGGCCGCATGGGCGGCAGTTACGGCCCGATCCCGGCCCTGCGACTGCCGGGCCTGCTGCCGATGCCGTTCAACCGCACCGGGCTGAGCGGGCTCTACTGCGTGGGCGATTCCTGCTTCCCGGGCCAGGGCCTGAATGCGGTGGCCTTCAGCGGCTTCGCCTGCGCCCATCGCATCGGTGCCGATCTGGGGCTGAACCCCTGGGCGCTGCCGGCCTGAACACCCGAAGCTGGGTCATGAGCCGCAACCACCGGGGCGCCTCCCATAACGTGCGCTTTTGATGGGCCAACCCGCCATGAGCGCCTCCCCCCTGCCCAGCTCCGAGGATCTGGCCCGGTACCTGGAAGCCCGCGGCGAACTCAGCAAACCCTGGATGCTGCAGATGCTCCGGCTCTCGAAGCTCAAGGAGTCGAAGCACACCATGGCTCCAGAGGATTATCTGGCCCGGGTGCAGGAGGCCCACGCCGATCTGATGCGTCTGGGCGAATTCTGGAAGGGCCGCGAAGCCGAGGTGTTCGGCGGCCGTTATGCACCGGCCTCTCTGCTGGAGCCCCTGCCCGGCTCGCCAGAAGATCGATGAGCAGCCAGCGTTACCCGATGGCGCCCCTGATCCGTTCCACCCTGGTGGCCCTCTATCTCGCCTTGGTGCTGCCCCTGCCCTGGCTGGCCCCTGCGGATCTGCGCACCGTGATGGCCATTGCCCTCCCGGCCGGGCTGCTGCTCATCCTGGCCCTGGTCAGTGAGCAGGTGGAACTGGATGACGAAGGCATCCGCGTCGGCCATCCCCGCTGGTGCAGCTGGTTGCTGCGCCGAGGCTGGCAACTGGCCTGGAGTGAGCTCAGCGGCATCACACCGGTGAACACCAGCCAGGGTGGCCGGGTGTTTTACCTCCGACGCACCGACGGAGGCGCCTGCCTGCTTCCCCAGCGGGTGGACCGCTTCGACGACTTTCTGACCAGGGTGAGGGAACACAGTGGTCTGGATCTGACCGAAGTCGGGAGGATCAGCCCACCCTGGACCTATCAGCTCCTGGCGATTCTCAGCTGGTTGATGGTGGCAGCGGAACTCGGCTGGCTGCTTCGTCCCTGGATCAGCCCCTGAAGGCTCAGCGAGCCCCGATGGTGTCAGCCCCTGTACAGGCCGTTGCCGATCGGGGTCGGTTGACCCTGGGCCGGGGAGGATGCGCCGGGCTTCTCGTCGGGATCGGTATCGGGAAGGGTATCCAGGCTGAAGCGATAGCCCTGCTGACGCATGGTTTCAATCCCACCACCATTGCCAAGGCCTGCCTGCTCAAGCTTGCGGCGCAGGGTCAGCACCTGGGTGTCCACCGACCTGGGGCCACCGCTGAACGGCGGCCAGGCCATCCTCAACAGCTCCTGACGGCTGCGCACCACCCCGGGAGGCATCAGCAGGGCGCAAAGCAGGGCGAATTCACGCGGGCTCAGCTCCACCGGCTGATCGCGCAGAGTCACCTGACGCAGCAGGAGATGCACTTCCAGGGGGCCCACACACACCCGCTCCTGCAGCCCGCTGCCGCTGCGACGCAGCAGGGTGCGGGCCCGGGCGGCCAATTCCTCGAGGCCGAACGGTTTGCGGAGCACATCATCGGCGCCGGCGTCGAGGAGCGTGACAACGGGCTCCGATCCCGATCGGGCCGTGAGCACCATCACCGGGGCCCGCAGCTGCCCCGCAAGCCTCAGAGCCGTGCTCTCTTCCAGCAGCTCGGCACTGATCAGCAGATCGGGGGTCTGGTCCTGGCAGACATCCAGAGCCTCGCGCGCAGAGCCCACGGCCGCCGCGAGATGGCCGTCCTGGCGCAGGCGCTGAGCCAGGACGGTACGCAGCGTGGCGTGGGGATCAACCACGAGCACACGTTTGGGCTGGACACCGGTGGCGGGAGCCGGGGCCGGTCTGCCTGAATGGGTGGACATGGCCATGGCCGGATGACCCGGAATTTGCTTAGGCTAACGATCCTGTAAGGGAAGAACGGGTATCAGGAGATGCCTTTCCATCTGGCTACCTCCGCCCCACCGCCGTAACCCAGTCTCCCCGCCCTCTGTTCGCCCACCCTTCGACCCAGGATTCGAGCCACGGGTCCTCCCTCATGACAGCCCTTCAGCACCCCGATGCCATCCGTCATTTCCAGTCGTTGTGCGACGCCTGCCAGGAACTCGCGCATCGCTATCACAGCCCGTCGGATCTGAGGCTGTATGCCGACGGCTACATCCACGCCTTAAGGCGCACCTCCGTGCTTGATCCGATCGCCCAGCGGCGACTCGAGGAGATGGTGGATCGCTGGATCCAGGATCCGTCCAGCTTCCTCGGTCCCGACGGCGATCCGCGCGTGCTGTTCGAAAACGGGCTCGAACGCTGGCGATCCTGAAACAAGCTCCGTCAGCTGGCCAGGGCCACTTCGAGCGTCTGGCGGAGTTCGCCGGAGTTGTACATCTCAATCAGAATGTCTGAGCCGCCGATGAATTCACCGCGGACATAAACCTGGGGAATCGTGGGCCAGCTCGAGAATTCCTTGATTCCCTGACGGATCTCCATGTCGGAGAGCACGTCAAAGGTTTCAAACGGCAC
>JAYKHC010000045.1:0-14085 GCA_035285465.1 Cyanobacteriota bacterium | reverse complement strand
GGTAGTTCTGGCTGATCCTCCGGATCTCAGGCGGAAGGGTGGCCGAGAACAGCACCACCTGACGCTGTTCGGGCAGTTGGTTGAGAACCCATTCCACGTCTTCGATGAAGCCCATGCGCAGCATTTCATCGGCTTCATCGAGAACCAGCGTGCGCAGGTTGGAGAGATCAAGCGTGCCCTGGCGCATGTGATCCATCACCCGGCCCGGGGTTCCCACCACAATCTGAACACCGCGCCGCAGATGATGGATCTGATCACGGAAGTCGGCTCCGCCGTAGATCGCCAGCACCTTCACCTGGGGCAGGTTGGCGGCATAGCTGCTGAAGGCATCCGCCACCTGCAGGGCCAGTTCCCTGGTGGGAGCCAGCACCAGCACCTGGGGTCTGCGCTGCTCGGTGTCGATCGAGGCCAGCAGTGGCAGGGCGAATGCGGCGGTCTTGCCGGTCCCGGTCTGGGCCTGGCCGAGCAGGTCCCGGCCCAGAAGCACCTCCGGGATGGCGGCCTTCTGGATCGGTGAGGGCTCCTTGTAGCCGATGGTCTCCAGGGCCGAAAGGATGGCCTCGGAGAATCCGAAGCCGCTGAACCCTCCAGGGGCAGCCGCAGGGCTGGAGTCGGGCTCGGCCGCCAGGCTCTGGGGGTTGCTGACAGCCTCTGTGCTGATCGGCTCGGCTTGCACGCTGAAGTCGACCGAGGAGCTGAGGCTCTCGCGCATTGAAGTCATGAAAAGGGCTTGGCCTGAGGTGATCTTTCGTCGACAGGCCGGCAGACACCCGTGAATAGCTGCCTTGCCCTACACAAAAGGTTTGTAGGAATTTAACACTTCAACGGGGTCCCCGCAGCCGCTGGTAGTCGTCGGCAAGCCGCTCGATGTCATCGTCGCTGAGCTGGTTGCCGCGCTGCACCTCCACGATCATCAGATCGCAGTCCCTCGCCGTGGCTCGGTGAACGGCCCCACAAGGCACCTCGAGCGTGGTGCCGGGGCTGCAGGGCTGTTCGACCCCGGCACATTCGAGCCGGCCCTCGCCGGCCACCACCACCCAGTGCTCACTGCGATGGTGATGTCGCTGAAGGCTGATCCGTCGCCCGGCCCGGATGCAGAGCCGTTTCACCAGATATCCATCTCCGGTTCCCAGCACTTCAAACCAGCCCCAGGGCCTCTGCTCCGCTGTGGTGAGTGTCGGCAAGGCTGGGGGAGTCACTGGGCGTGAACAGCCACGCCTCGTCGCGGGCGCGGGTCAGACCTGTATAGATCAGCCGTGGCTCCCAGTCGCGGCCTGGCGGCAGCAGCAGCAGCACGGTGCCGTACTGGCTCCCCTGAGCCTTGTGCACGGTCAGGGCCAGGGCCGGTTCCAGCCGCCCCAGTCGGGCAGGGTGAAGCAGCAGACCACCGGCAAACAGCACCCGCGGCTGTTCTCCCCCCCGCAGCAGGATGCCCACATCGCCGTTGGCCAGCCCTTGCTCGGGCAGGTTGCGTCGGTTCAGCACCGGGGTGCCCGCGGGCCAGAAGGCGGGGGCTTGTCCGGCCGCTGTTCCCAGCAGCTGGCGGTGGATCCCCGCCACCCCCCAGCGCCCCTGCAGAGTGGGGGTGAGCAGAACGCAGCGTTCCAGTTCCGCCAGCAGCGGGGCGGCCGCCGCCTGCAGCTCCTCGCCGCTGGAGAGCGGCGGCAGAGTCGCCGCCCGATGGGCAAGTTGCTGCTGGTGCTGCCGCAGGACCTCGATGGCTTCCTCCGGAGCCTGCTGGGCCGAGACCTGCCGCCAGTGGAGATTGTCGGAGGCTGTGAGCGTCTCCAACCGCTTGCGCAGCGTCTGCAGGGGAGACGTGCCGCCGCTGCGCAGGCTGGCCGCCACCGCAGCGATCGCCCCGGTGTTGCGGTAGGGGCTGCGGAGTTCCACGGCGGCAGCACCCAGTTGCCGGAGGCGTGCGGGCTGCATCAGTTCCAGCAGGACCGGCCCCGGACCGACCGGCGCCAGCTGGCCGGGGTCCCCCACCAGCACGAGCCGGCTGCTGGGTGGAAGAGCCTCCAGCAGGGCTGACATCAGCGGCAGATCGACCATGGACACCTCATCCACCACCAGCAGCTCGAGAGGCAGCGGTCGCGCGGCGTTGCGCCCGAAGCGCTCACCGCTGCTCTCCAGCAGGCGGTGCAGGGTTGAGCACGGTGCGGCCAGGAGCACCTCAGACAGCTCCCGTGGCAGCGACATACAGCCCCGCTCGATCGCCTCCCGCAGCCGCGCCGCGGCTTTGCCGGTGGGCGCCGCCAGCTGAAAGCGCAGCAGAGGATTCCGGCGCAGCAGGGCCGCGAGCAGTTCCACCACGGTGCTGGTCTTGCCGGTACCGGGTCCGCCGCTCAGCAGCAGCAGCCGCTGGCTGAGCGCTGCCACCACGGCCCGTTGCTGGGTGGGGTCGAGGCCGGCGGCGGCGGCCTGCCGGCGTGCGGTTTCCCGTTCCAGGGGAGTGGCTGGATCCGCCAGAGGGGCCTGCGCTCGCTCCAGCAGTTCGGCCAACGTCTCCTCAAGCTGCTGGTGCCAGCGCCGCCAGCGCAGCAGATCGCCCACCAGCACCAGCGGGGCCTGCGGTGATTCCTGCAGGGCTTCCGCCCGCACCACGAGGGCGGAACGGTCGAGGGCCCGGCGGTAGGCCTCTGGCCAGAGCTCCGGCTTCAATCCTTCCGGGGTTGAGCTCCCGAAGTCGAGTTCCAGCACACCGCGCTCCAGTCCGGCTGCCAGGCTGCGGATCAGGTCGTGCACCAGGGGCTCGCGGCTGGAGGGATCGGCCGGAGCGCAGAGCCGGGGCAGGGTCTCGGCCAGGGCACCCGCAAGGCTGGTGGGAGTCATGGCGCTCCTTCCCGCAGCAGCGCATCCAGGCTGAGGAGCCTGGCCAGTGGCGGTTGCGAAACGACCATCCCCGGCACGTGATCCCCTCTGCTGGCAAGGGTCTCAGCTTCGCTGGTGGCTCCGGGCACCCCCCGCAGAAACACGTAGGCGTAGCCCCCCAGATGCTCGGCTGGGCTGTAGTGCGGAAGGCGCCAGCGCAGATACCGATGCAGGGCCACCAGATACAGATGGGCCTGGAGCGGGTAATGGGCGGCGGCCATCAGTTCCGTCATCGCCCGCCGGCTGTAGTGGGCCGGGCCGCAGGCTCTCGGCGCTCCGGAGGCGTCGCGATCCCCGAGCCAGTTGCTTTTCCAGTCGAGCACCCACCAGCGGCGGCCGTGGCGGAACACCAGATCAATCGACCCGGTGAGAAATCCGCGGCTGGAGACATCCAGACTGCGCAGCTGCTCGGCGTAACCGGCGCCGAACCCGCCACCGGGGTGACTCGCGAAGCAGTGCGCCAGGCCCTGCGCGCTCACCCTGGGAAACGGGGCGCGTTCCCGGACCGGGCTGTCGTGGGCAACGGCGAGCGGCAGATCGAAGTTCAACTCGTTGAGGCGCTCGTCGCGTCCCAGCTGGGCCAGTCGCCAGCCGCCGAGAGCCCCACCGAAGGGGGTGTGCCGCAGCTGCTCCACGGCCCTGGACACATCGTCCACCAGGTCGGCGGACAGCCCGGCGCGCTCCAGCTCCTGCACAATCAACACCCTGGGTTCCGCTGCGCTGGCCGGCTGGCCGTAGTCCAGCCGCTCCAGGATGCGGTGGAGGGCTTCGCCCGGCCCGGCACCGCGTGGGAACAGGGCGAGCGGTCCCATGGAGCTCCAGGAGTCCGTGGCCGCGCTGCGGATCGCCTCACCGGTCTCGTCCTGGGTGTCGCGTCCTTCCTCCAGAGCCTGGGGGGCCACGGAGCCGCCATGGGCCCAGCTGGAATAACTGCTGCGTCCCCAGCTGGTGTCCAGTCGATGCGTGGGAAGCGGCCCGCCCTCCAGGACGCCTTCGGGTGTGGGCGGAAGCCATGCCTCGCTCGGATCGGGCAGCGAATCCGGCTCGATCGACGCCAGCGTGTTGCCGTCGTTCAGCCAACCGGCCAGGGGATTGGCCTGGTGCTGCGGGTCGTCACGCCAGCCGAGCACCAGCAGGTGGCGGGCGCGGGTGCAGGCGACGTAGGCCAGTCGTTCATCCTCTTGGTGCTGGGCTTCAAGGTCATCGAGGGCAGCCTGGCGGCCCCGGCCCCAGTGGGGGGAGCGGTGCAGATCGAGTTGCGGAGCCCTGGCCCCCGGCGGCAGCCAGCGTCGACCCAGTTCACGGGCCTTCCGGGTCGGAGCGCCACTGGCCCGCCACAGGTAGGGACAGATCACCACCGGGTATTCCAGCCCCTTGCTGCGATGCACGGTCACCACAGCGATCGCGGCGTCGGCGGCCGTGCTGTTGAGCTGGTGTGATTCCGGCACGCGACGGTCGGGATCCAGGCGGAGGCGACGTAACCAGTCAGCGGCGGCGGCCGCTCCCCATCCGGACTGGTGCATCTTCTCCTGCACCAGTTCAGCGGCCTGCTGCAGGTCGGCCAGCTGCCGGCCTCCCAGCGCCAGCCGTGCCACCCCCTCGGTGCGCAGGATCTCTCCCAGGCAGGCCAGCAGTCCATGCCGTGGCAGGCGCATCGCCTGCTCGGACAGCCGATCAGCCAGTTGTTCCCAGACCGGAGCGGAGCGGTCGGCCAGCTGTTCGGCACCCCAGCCCAGGAGGGCTGAAGCCGCCAGCAACCGCTGCCGACCGGGGTGGCCGGGGTCGGCCAGGGCATCCAGAAGGCGTTGCAGGGATGTGGCCGCTTCGCAGGCGAAGACATCGCCGCGGCTCACAAGCCGGCTGGGCAGATTGCAGCGCTCCAGGGCCTGGCGCAGCTGTTCGGCCTGGCGGTGCGTGCTCACCAGCAGGCAGAGATCACCGGGGTTGAGCGGCTGCTGCAGCTCGTGGCCCTCGGCGGAGCGGCTGCGGATCAACAGGTTGCGCTGCAGCAGCCGCAGGCACAGCCCCGCCACCTGCCGGGGGAGCTGATGGTCGTCCCCGAGGGGCAGGAGCTGCAGGGGGGATTCCCCAGCTGCCAGCAGCAGCTCGCCTTTCTCCGCTTTGGCCAGCACAGGTGGCACCGGCAGCTTGGAGCGCACCAGTCCGGGCTTCATCAGCCGGTTGAGGGCCTCCACCAGGGAGGCCGAGGAGCGGCGGTTCTCCTGAAGCGTGTGAACAGCTTCCGCCTGGTGGCGAGCCTGCCGGTAGGTGGCGAGCTCACCGCCGCGAAACCGGTAGATGGCCTGTTTCGGATCACCCACCATCACCAGCAGATGGCGGGGCGATCGGCCGGGTGGGGCCAGGAAGATGCGCTCCAGGATCCGCCACTGAATCGGGTCGGTGTCCTGAAACTCATCAATCAGTGCACAGCGGTAGCGGTCGGCCAGAGCAGCCAGCAGGGAGGACTGCTGATCCCCTGCCACGCCGGGGTCGAGGGCGGTGAGCAGATCCCCGAAGCCCATGCGGCCGGCGCTGCGGCGGCGCCTGCTCAGTTCACCGCGGCCCCAGTGCAGCGCATGGCTGAGCACCAGCTCGGCCATGCCGTCCATCAGGGCCGCGATCGATTCCAGCAACGGTCGCTCCGGCAGGGAGCCTCGCGGGTCGAAGCCGGCCGCCACCTTGCAGAAGGGGCCGGGATGGAAGTAATCGCAAAGAAGATCCTGAGCCAGCAGCTGGTCATAGCCGGGCGTGGTGCCGCGTTCCTGGAAGCCGGCGATCCAGGCCGTGAGCTCCGCAGCCCGGTTGCGGGTCGGTCTGGGGGAGTAGGGCTTGAGCGCGGTGGCTCCCCGGGCGCGCAGGTCGGCGGCCGTGTCACAGAAGGCCTTCTCCAGGGCTGTGCCCCGCTCAGCCCAGTGCCGGCAGAAGCTCTGCCAGCGTTGCTCCAGCAGTTCGGGCAGCTGATCCGCCAGCGGCAGATCAGCCGTGCACTCAGCGGGCAGCGCCTCCAGCTCCAGGGCGGGATCGCCATCGAGGCGGATCAGCAACCTGGTCAGCAGCTCCAGGCTGACTCCCTGCTGCAGGAGTCCCTGCAGCAGCCCCGCTGGCAGAGCCAGCAGCTGTTGCTGCCAGTAATCGTGCATCACCTGGGCGGCGCGTTCGCCGTCGTCGCTCTCCAGTTCCAGCGACGGATCCAGCCTGGCCTCCAGGGCCTGGCGTTGCAGGCTGCGGCGACAGAAGCCGTGGATCGTGGTGATGTCAGCGCGATCAAGGCCTTCCAGAGCCAGCAGCAGCAGACCCTGCAGGCGTCGCAGCGCTCCGGGCCTGATCGGCTGGGCGTCGCGCCAGGCCTGCAGCACCGGATCCACCGGCGGGCTGCCCGGTTCCAGGGCTGCCAGGGCCTGCTGAAGCCGCTGGGCGATCCGGTCCCGCAGTTCCGCGGCGGCGGCTTCGGTGTAGGTCACCACCAGCAGCTGATCCAGGGGCAACGGATGGTCGGTGCGGGTCACCAGCCGCAGCACGAGATGGGCGAGGGCGAAGGTCTTGCCGGTGCCGGCGCTGGCCTCCAGCAGCCGGATTCCTGGCTCCAGCGGGAAAGCATTGGCCTCAAACTCCAGCATCGCCCGGTTCACCGCCGTCGCCCTCCCTTCTTCTCCACGCTGTGGTGCTCCAGCAGCGGCTGCAGCAGCTCGCCGGCCGCGGCTGTGAAGCGTTCATTCACCAGATCTTCCCCGCTGAGCGAGGCTCCGAAGCAGAGCGCCATCACCTCCTGGGTTCGCTCGCCGGCCCGGCCGGGCTGGCCTTCCCAGGCCACGGCAGCCGCCTGACGGCCCTGGCCGGGCCGGCGCCGTTCCGTTTCCGCCCATGCCCAGCCGCTGCGGGGTGGGACCGGCCAGCAGCGGCCGCGGTGCTGTTCCTGCAGCAATCGCAGCTGCTCCAGGTGGCTGGCGGCCTGCTTCGCGGCGGGGGGGGTGAAGCTCTCCACCACCCGGAAGCTGTCCTGATCGCGGGCGACCAGCAGCCCGCCCCGGGGCTGCTGACCGGCCGCGCAGGCCATGAGCAGAGTGAGCCAGAGTTCGAGCCGCTGGGCCGTACCGGGCAGGGCGGTGTGAACCAGCACGAGCTGATCGCCCCGCCAGGGGAGGGCGGCTTCCAGACCGGTTGTTGCGGCCGATACCAGCCGCTCCTCTCCCAGGTCACTCAGGACAGCGGTCAGCGAGAGAAAGCGTTCACGGAGCAGTCGGGCTTCCAGCTGGCCGGCCGCGCCGCCAGGCAGGCGGCCCCGGCCCCGCTGCTCCGCCTGCCAGTCCGGAGCCTCGGCCGGGGGCACCCGCGGAAGCCGGAGCGCTTCCCGCAACAGCCCGGCCCGTTCCCGTTCATCGAGCGTGAGGGGATCGAGATCGAGCACCTGCTGGCTCCTTTCCTTCGGATGAAGCCCCAGACCCACCAGCCAATGCTCCTGGGGAGCCCTCAACCAGCGGAGCAGGTCGTCATGGATGGTCGGGCCGTCCACGGCGGACGGCGCCGATTCCACCGGCGCCGCCGTGGCCGCCAGCGCCAGCGGCGGAAGGTTCCCGGCGCTCTCCAGCAGTCGTCGCGCCCTGAGCAGACGCTGATCGCTGCTGATCGGAGGCGCTGCGCCATCGGGGAGAAAATTGCGCCGCTCCAGGGGATTGGCCGCCGGTTCGCGCAACAGCCGGCCCATCGCCTCAGGGGGGAGCTGCTCCTCCAGGAGTGCCAGCCACTGACGCACCGGCGTGCTTGGCATCAGGGCTTCGCCGCTGCGGCTGTCGCGGCTGCTCCAGGTGATCAGCAGGTGCTGGCGGGCCGAGAGCAGGCTTTCCAGCAGCACATACCGATCCTGGTCGGCCGGGTTCGGATCGCCGAGCTGGCGCTGCTGTTCCATCAGATGGAATCCAGGTCGTTCGCGGCGGCGTGGAAAAGCTCCGGCCTCCAGGCCCATCAGCACGATCAGGCGATGGGGGATGGCCCGCATGGGTTCCAGTCCGCCGATGGTGAGAGCGCCGGAGCGGTGACCGAATCGGCCGCTGTCCGCCGCCAGTCGCTCGCCCAGGACCTCGGCCACCACAGCAGCGGGTAGTTCAAGGTCGCTGTCGGCTGCCACGGTTCCCCAGTCGCAGAGCGCCGAAAGGATGGCGGGCAACTCCCAGGCCCGGTCCCCGCCATCTCCGAACAGCTCGTCGAGCAGCCGGCGCAGCAGCTCGATCCAGCGTTTCGGCGTGCGGGGGACTTCGAGCTGCTCCAGGGTGCGGCGTAGCCCCAGCAGCAGCTCGATCCAGCGGATCTGACGGTCCAGGCTCCCCTCCATCCTCAGCGGTGCCGTCTCGCAGGGTGCCAGCCCCGGCTGAACCGGCAGGGCCAGCCCCAGCAGCAGGCGGTCGATCGCCCAGCCAAGGCTGTGACAGGGATCGCCCCCCCGGGCACGGCCATCGAGCCCCCAGCGGAAGCCTGCGGACTGCAGCAGGGTTGTGATCCCCCCAGCATCCGTGGGGTCGACACCATGGCGGTTCAGCAGCGGCCCACAGGCCAGCAGTCCTTCCAGGGCGGAGGCGGTGAGGCGCTCTCCCGCCATCTCCAGCAGGGCCAGCAGACCCTGGGCCAGTCCCGGATCGCTCTGCTGGCTGCGGTCGGTGAGTCGCCAGGGCAGGTTCACGCCGGTCGCGTCCAGATCCCCGAACACAGCAGCCACCAGGGGAGCGAAGGTCTCCACCTGAGGGGACATCACCAGCACATCGCGGGGGGCCAGCGTCGGGTCGGCTGCCATCAGCTGCAGCACCCGGTCGCGAACGATCTGGACCTGCCGCAGCCGTCCAGGGCAGGCCAGGAACTCAAGGGAATGGTCGCCTTCGGCGAGGCTGAGGCCAGGCCTCTGTCCAGGATCCACCAGCTGCTCCTGAAGCTGTTCGAGCAGGGTGGGTGAACGGCTGCTGTTCTCGGCTGCCGTGGCCGCGCCGAAGAACAGGTCGCGGTCCTGCCACTGTCCCAGCTGGCTGACGCCTGTGCCCTCGAGGAGTTGCTGGAATTCCGCCCCCAGTCGGCCGAAGCGCGCCTCCAGCCGGGGTACGGAAAGCAGCCACTCCTCAGCGAGAGGGGTTTCCAGGGCCTGGTCGCGCCGCCGCCAGAGTTCGCGGCAGGGCGTGAGCAGATAAAGCTCAACATTCACATGGCCGGACAGAGCCTGGAGCAGCTCCACCTGCACCGGTGCCAGGCTGCTGAGCCCGAACAGCCGGATCGGATCGGGAAGGGCCCTGTGGGTTCCGTTGGCGCTCGCCTCGCGCAGTCGGGCGATCGCCGCCTTCACCCGCAGGCCGAAGGGCGGGCGATCCAGCTTCTCCAGCAACCGGCTGAACAGCAGTGGTTGCCAGTGCTGCTCAGCGGGCAGGGGGCGGCCCAGCTCGTCCAGGCGGAGCTGCTGTTGCCACAGAGCCAGCATCCCTGGTCGGTAAAGCGCGTAATCGTCGAAGGCGTCGGCGATGGCGCGGGCCAGTCGCCACAGAGCCCGATCCAGCCGGCGGCTGTCCCCGCCCCTCTGCTCAAGCCAGCGGCCCAGCAGGGCCGCTTCAGGTTGGTCGATCAGGCTGGGCAGCTGCTCCAGCAAGGGCCACACCAGCTCATTGGCCCTCCAGGGGTCCCGCGGGCCCGGGATCGCTGTCGTCGCATCGTCCAGCACCAGATCCACCAGCTCGCGCAGCTGGCTGGCGGGAAAAGGAAAGCGGATGTTGGCGGCCACACCGTTGGCCCAGGGGCTGAGCGGATCTCCCAGCCCCAGTGCCAGCTGCTCCCCGAGCCAGCGGCTCGTGGGCCAGGTGTTCACCACCACGCGAACCGTTTCGAACGGTCCAGGCGGGGACAGACGCAGCCGGTTGGCCAGAAGACTGGCCAGCAGTTCAGCCCGGTTGCCGCGGTACAGCGTGAGCATGCCGGTGGCCTTCGGAGCTTGATTCAGCGCATGCAGCGTTCGAGCAGGGCTGTGCGGGCTCCGAGCGACGGCAGGTCGCTGCTTCTCCAGGGATTCAGCCCGGGCGTCTGGCGGATCTCTCCGGTCTCGGGGCAGTAGGCGCTGAGCTGGCCGCCGTAGCAGGCTCCGGTATCCACCAGCACGATCCGGCCGATGCGGCGCACCTGGGTGCCGGGGGTGTGGCCCACCACCACGTCTCCGTAGCGGCCGTCGTAGTTCTGCCAGAACGGCAGGCGGATCTCGAGCTGAGGCTGCCAGCTCATCGGATCGAAACCGGCATGGGTCGCGACCCAGCCGTTGCCCCAGTGCACTTCCGGCAGCTGGGCCAGCCGTTCCATCCAGCTGCGGCAGCGCTTTTCACCCAGCTGACGGAAGGTGGTGTTCCCGGCCAGGGAGAGGGTGAGGCCGTTGCCTCTCTGCTGGAGGGCCGCCAGCAGTTCCGCCTCATGGTTGCCCTTCAGCCAAACCCCTCGTCCGGAGCTCACGAGCTCCCAGGCCAGCTCCATCGATTCGGCGATATGGGGCCCTCGATTCACCACGTCTCCGCAGAGCACGAGCCGATCGTGGGCAGGGAGCCGCTCCACCAGACATCGCAGGGAATCGGCACATCCATGCACGTCGCCGATCACCCAGTGGCGGGTGGGCTGAATTGGGGACGGCATCGAGGCGTGGCGATGGGGCCAGTGTGGCCTCCCGGAGGGAAAATTGTCAGCTCCGGTGGTCTGGGCGACCGTTTCTTCGGGGTACGTTCAGGCACCGTCCGCATGCCGTCTGCATGGATCCTCGATCGTTGTCGGTGGCTCGGCGGGTGAGCCTGCTGGTGAAGGCTCTCGATGGAGCCAGACGCACCAATGAAGCGCTGGCCCGCTGCGCTGATGGCGAGGCGATGCTCGATGTGTTGCTGGATGCCTCGGCGAAGCTCGGCCTCGGACTCTCCCGCCAGGAACTGGCGGATACGCCGCCGATCCGCGACTGGGTGTGGTGGAAGAACAAGGAGGCCGTGGTCACCATCGGGGACAACAAGCCGCGCTACCAGCAGGACGGAGGCCAGGGACGGCAGCCCCGGGGCAGCGAGCAGGGCCGCCGGCGGTTTCTGGGTCTGTTCTGAGGCTCAGCCGAGGCTGGCCAGGGCATCGGGCACGCTGGTGCTCGGAGCTTCAAAGCTGCCCCTGGCCACGAATTCCAGTCGCAGCTTCAGAAAGGTGATGAAGGTTTCGTCGGTGGAGATCACCGCTGCCGCCGGTCGCGGCACCGTGCCAGCGACGGAGGCCAGCTCCGGAACCTCGAGGAAGGCGGGGCGCCGCACCAGCCAGAAGTCGATGCTCTTCCCCTGCTCGCCGTAGTGGCGCACCCGCTCCCTGAGCACTTCCGCCAGAGGTTCCTCCACCGTGAGAAAACGTTCGCTGGCGGCAACGAAGTGATAGGTGCTCATCGATGACGGCTTCCGAACAGGGGGTCGCGGCGGGGATTCTGAATCAGGGCACGCATTTCCCTGACGGCCGCCTCAAGTCCGACAGCCAGGGCCCGGGCCACGATCGTATGGCCGATGTTGAGTTCCTCCATCCCTTCGATGGCCGCCACGGGTTCCACGTTCTGATACGTGAGGCCGTGTCCGGCATTCACTCGCAGACCGAGGCTGCGGGCCACGAAGCTGCCCTCCGTGAGCCGGGCCAGTTCCTGCGGTTGCTGCGCCGCCCGCGCTTCCGCATAGCTGCCGGTGTGCAGTTCCACCCAGCAGGCGCCGCAGGCGGCGCAGGCAGTCAGCTGTTCCTCCACCGCATCCACGAACAGGCTCACCCCGATGCCGGCATCCTGGAGCCGGTGGACGAGCCGGGGCAGGGTGTCCATCTGGCCGGCCACATCGAGGCCACCTTCCGTGGTCACCTCCTCCCGTCGCTCGGGCACCAGGGTCACCATGTCGGGCCTGATGCGCAGTGCGATGGATTCCATCTCAGCGGTGGCGGCCATCTCGAGGTTGAGTCGGCTGCGCAGTGTTCCGCGCAGCAGTTCCACATCCCGGTCCTGGATGTGGCGCCGGTCTTCCCGCAGGTGCACCGTGATCCCATCGGCTCCGCCCAGTTCGGCGAGCAGGGCGTAGGTCACCGGATCCGGTTCCACCGTCCGTCGAGCCTGGCGGACGTTGGCGATGTGATCGATGTTCACGCCGAGGCTGGTCATGGGGCGCCGCTACTGAGCTGAGTTTATGGAGACCGTTGAAGGGGGATCGCCCGGGCCGCTGGGTCAACTGCCCCCTCGGGATGGTGGGCGGCACCTTGCGCTGCCTAGTTTTTTCAGGTGGGAACCGTTGCCGGTCATGGAGATGCGGGCCGTGGCCAAACCAGACAGTTCTGCCCCCCCCGCTTCCGATTGGGTCGTGAATCAGGGCCGCAACTCCGGGCGCGAGTTGAGCCTCTGCAACGGCATCAGCCCCTGGCTGGCTCCGCTGGCCATCGTTCTCACCCAGGACATCGCCCTGCCGATCTGGTTCCGTTCCATCACCGTGCTCGGCACCGGCCATCTGCCGTCCGAAGGGCCGGTGCTGCTGGCGCCCACCCATAAGTCGCGCTGGGATGCCCTGTTGTTGCCCTATGCCGCCGGCCGCCGGGTCTCTGGCCGTGACTGCCGTTTCATGGTGACTCTTGATGAGATGCAGGGCCTGCAGGGCTGGTTGCTTCAGCGGTTGGGCTGTTTCGCTGTGAACCAGAACCGGCCGTCACTGGCGAGCCTGCGCTATGCCCTTGATCTGCTGGCGGGAGGCCGGCCGTTGGTGGTGTTCCCGGAGGGCCGGATCCGCAACGAGAGCGACCCGATCCGCCTGCAGCAGGGGCTGGCACGGTTGGCCCTGATGGCGGCCGGCCGCGGCGTGCGCGTGCCGGTGGTCCCCGTGGGCATTGCCTACGGCCATCCGCACCCCCGTCTGCGGGACCGGGCGGCGCTGTGTTTCGGCTCCTCCCTGAGCATCGAGGGTCAGGGACGGAAGGCGGCTGTCGCGTTCAACCAGACTCTGGCCGCCGCCATGGCCGAGGCGGAAGCGATCGCCTGGCGCGCCCTCATGCCGGGCGCAGAGCGCTCCCAGGGCCCGGCCTAAACTGCACCGACATGATGTTTCGTTCTGTGCAAAGCCCCACCGGCCAGCGGCGATCCGTTTCCAGGGGCCTGGCACGCCTCACCGGCGCCCTGGTGGCGACAGCCGCGATCACCGGCGGACTCATTCCAGCAGCTCTGGCTCAACAGGGGGGAGCGCCGGGCGGTGCTGCGACTGCCGGTGGAGTCAGCCTCACCCAGGTGAACGCTCTGATCTCCCGCGGCGATGCGGCGGCTGCGGCGGGAAACCTCACCGAGGCACGCAAGTTCTACGACCAGGCCCGCGACCTCACCCGTGGGCTGCTCGGCTGGTATCGCGACCTGAGCGGCTCGTTCCGGGGCCTGGACGCCCGTATTCCCAGAGAGATGGATCAGAAGGGCCGCGAGACACTCGAGACCCTGTCCGCCATCAATCTGCGCCTGGCCGCTGTGTTCCGTCGCATGAACCAGCCCGAAGTGGCGGTGCCGCTGCTGGTGGAGGTGGTGAAGGTCATGACCCCCACCAGCGAGCAGGGACGCAAGGCCTATCAGTCGCTGGTGGAGATCGGCTTCGTCAGCACGCCGTACACCGCCGGCCAGGTTTCGCCGGCTGGTTGAGCTCACTCTCTAGATTCCTGTCAACCCGCCGAGCGTCGATGGTGCAGCCAGAACAGGTGAAAGCCGCCATTCTGAGCGCCCTGCCCGACGCTGCCGTGGAGGTCGAGGACCTCAACGGCGGCGGGGACCACCTCCAGGTGCGCGTGGTATCCACGGCTTTCGCCGGCCTGAGTCGCATCCGACAGCACCGGTTGGTGTATGGCGCTCTGCAGCAGGAACTGGCCAGCGAGGCCATCCACGCCCTGGCTCTCCAAACCTCCGTTCCCTCCTGAATCCGACCCTTCTGAATCCGATGGACTCTTCAACCAGGCAGCGTATTGAGGAGCTGATCGCCAGCAGCCCGATCGTTGTGTTCATGAAGGGCAGCAAGCTCATGCCCCAGTGCGGCTTCTCCAACAACGTGGTGCAGATCCTCCATTCGCTGGGAGTGCCGTTTGAAACCTTTGACGTGCTCTCCGACATGGAGATCCGTCAGGGAATCAAGGAATTCTCGAGCTGGCCCACGATTCCCCAGGTTTATGTCCGCGGTGAATTCATCGGCGGCTCAGACATTC
>JAYKHC010000044.1:0-3713 GCA_035285465.1 Cyanobacteriota bacterium | reverse complement strand
GCCAGCTGATCGGCCAGCTGATCGGCTGCTGCCCCGGCTCCAGGGGCCATCGCCATCGCTCCACGCCCTGCGGCGTAGCCGGCCAGGACATCCCCCAGGCCTGCTCTGGCCGCTGATGGGGCGGATTGCAGCAGCTGCCAGCGGGTCCCCTGTGGAGAGGCCACCACGGTGTGAGCGCCCTTCAGCAGCACCACAGCCCCGCAGCGTCCTGATGCTTCCGCAGCGGCATCAAGAGGTGGTACTCCCACCAGATCCATGAACATCCGATCGAATTCGTGGCGATGGGGTGTGATCCAGGTCGGACCGCGTCTGCGGCTCACCCACTGGATGTTCAGCCGGTTGAGACCGTCGGCATCGATCACCAGCAGACCTGGGAACCGCTGCAGTGCCTCCCAGGCCGCTGTCTCCGCCGGCGGGGCCTCCGCCTCGGTGGTGCCGATCCCCGGACCCACCAGCACGGCGTCGAGACGATCCAGCGGCAGATCCCGGAGTGGAGACAGATCGAGGTGCCCCGAGCGGTGGCAGGACAGGGCCTGCGCCACCACGGCATGGGGCAGCCATGTCCAGAGTTCTGAAGCCATCGTCCGGGGGATGGCAGCCTGAATCGATCCGCAGCCGCTGGCGTCCGCCCCCCGCAGGGCCAGTGCTGCCGCACCGGGATATCGATCACTGCCCGCCACCACCAGCAGCCGCCCCCGGCCGTACTTGCCCGCCGCGGGGTCAAACGTCAGCTCCGGCCTGGTCAGGAGATCTCCGGGGCTCAGTCCCAGGGGCTGATCGGCCGGAAGGCTGTCAAGCAGCTGGGGGGACACTCCCAGATCAATGCGCTCGAGCCGGCCCACCCAGGACAGGGCGCAGTCCTGAACCAGGCCGGTCTTGAGCAGGCCGATCGCATAACAGCTGTGGGCCCTGGCGGCGACGCTGCCGAGCAGCCGGCCGCTCTGGCTGCAGATCCCGGTGGGGCTGTCCACGGCCACGAGGGTCAGCGGGCGCTGACGCTCTCGCGCCGCCAGGAGATCCTCCAGCTCGGAGGCAGGCGCCCGTTGCTGACCAACCCCGAACAGAGCATCGATCCAGAGCGCCTGGCCTCCGGGATCGGGCGGCATCTCCAGCCGCGGTATCCCGAGCCAGAGGGCATGGCGCAGGTGGCTGGCGGTGAGTGGTTTATGGCGTTCGAACGGGCTCCAGACCGAAACCGATACCCCAGCCAGGTGCAGTTCCCGGGCGATCACCAGGCCGTCGCCGCCATTGTGGCCCGGGCCGACCAGCACCACGGCCCCATGGGCGCTCAGCTGGGCACCCCAGCGCTGCTGGATCCGCGCTGTCACCCCCAGGGCGGCCTTCTCCATCAGCGCCTCCACCGGAAGACCTGAGGCGAACAGCTCCTGTTCGAGGGCAGCCATCTGCCCTCCGCTCACCAGCAGGTGATCCGCGTCGCGGGGAGGCCAGAGGGGAGCGGCGGCGAACACGGCAGGCAAGGACGGCTCGGTTTCATGATGGGTGCATGACGGCAACTGCGTTCAGCTCCACCCGGCCCCCCGGCACCGGTCTGACTCCAGCCGGTGAAGCCACGTTGAAGCGGTTGCGGGCCTGGCCCGGTGAGCATCGGGTGGCCGTCGGGCTCTCCGGCGGTGTGGACAGCTCGCTGACGGCGGCGCTGCTGGTGGAGGCCGGCTGGGACGTGGAGGGCCTCACGCTCTGGTTGATGAGCGGCAAGGGGGCCTGCTGCGCCGAGGGACTGGTGGATGCAGCGGGGATCTGCGAACAGCTCGCCATCCGGCATCACGTGGCGGATTTCCGCGAGCACTTCCGCCATCAGATCGTGGATTTCCTGGTGCAGGGCTACAGCGACGGGGTAACGCCCCTGCCCTGTTCGCGTTGCAACCGCGAGGTGAAGTTCGGTCCGATGCTGCGCTGGGCAGAGCAGGAGCGTGGAATCGGGCGGATCGCCACCGGCCATTACGCGCGCGTGAGCCACGGCGAGCAGAGCGACAACGGCCGCCATCAGCTTCTGCGCGGCCTTGATCGCCTCAAGGATCAGAGTTACTTCCTCTACGACCTGCCCCAGGAAGCTCTGGGACGCCTGGTGTTTCCCCTGGGCGAACTCACCAAGGCCGACACCCGGGCCGAAGCCGAACGCCATGGGCTGCGCACGGCCCGGAAGCCCGAAAGTCAGGATCTCTGCCTTGCCGATCACCACGGCTCGATGAAGGCTTTCCTTGATGCCCACCTGCCGCCGCGTCGGGGCGAGATCGTGCTCGAGGACGGCAAGGTGGTTGGGCAGCATGACGGCATCGAGCATTTCACCATCGGTCAGCGCAAGGGCCTCGGAGTGGCCTGGCAAGAGCCTCTGCACGTGGTGCGCCTTGACGCCCCCATGAACCGGGTGGTGGTGGCCCCGCGCCGGGCTGCGGCCCGCTCAGAGGTGCTGGTTGGAGCGGTGAACTGGGTGTCGATCGCTCCACCCGAAGCGCCGATCGATCTGGAGGTGCAGGTGCGCTACCGCAGCACTCCTGAGCGGGCCCTGCTCACACCGTTGCCTCCCACGGATGCAGACCGCGCCGCTGACCGGCCCCACCGGGTGAAGCTGGCCTTCGCAGAGCCCCAGTTCTCGATCGCTCCGGGCCAGGCCGCGGTGTTCTATGCCGGTGATGTCCTGCTGGGCGGCGGCCTGATTCAACGCCTGTAGGGTTCGAAGTCAGCAGGGTTTGAACTCAGCAGGGTTTGAACTCAGCAGGGTTCAACCCCAGAAGGGATCCACGGCCAGCTCCACCGTGAGCTCGCCGCTGCGGCTGGGGGGCACACGGGCGATGCAGGCGCGGACAATCCGGCCGTTCACCTCGATCTCACAGGCACCGCAGCTGCCTCCCAGGCAACCGGTGGGGATGCTGAAACCGGCGGTCCTGGCTGCCGTCAGCCAGCCCTCGCCAGGCTGGCCGACCGTGCTGCGGCCATGGGGCCAGTGAAGGGTCACGGGAGCTGAGGGCATCGAGGATCGGCTCAGGGGAGCAGCAGAGGCTCCAGGGTCACGTGCTGTTCGAAGCTATCGGCCAGGCGATCGAGCAGCGCTTCGCGCTGTCGGCGGTGGTGGGGCTGGGCCTCGCTCAGCGCAGGCAGGTTGCGGCGCTGGCGCAGCTGGTTGAGCCAGCGCCGCCGCCACGGTCCGCCTTCGAACACCCCATGCAGATAGGTGCCGGCCACCAGGCCACCCCGCTCGCCGCCCGCCTGCACCCAGCCCAGCTCGGCAGCCGCACAGAGCGGTTGGCAGGGTTCCAGGAGGGTGCTGCGCCCCCGGTGCAGCTCGAAGCCCTCCAGCTCCAGGGGTGGGTTGCCTGCTTCGGTGCTGGTTTCAGGGCGGGGGGGCCAGAGCGCCGGGCTGCGGCGTTGGCGCAGGGCCTTCGCGCCGCCGAACACGGTGCGCAGCGGCAGCAGGTTCAGTCCGGCCCGGCGGCCGGCGGCCCCCTCCAGCCCCTCGGGGTCGCTGAGTTCGCGGCCCAGCAGCTGCAGCCCGCCGCAGATGCCGAACAGCTGGCCGCCGCCCGCCACATAGGCCCGCAGGGCCTCCCCCAGGCCGCTGGATTGCAGCGCCGCCAGATCGCGCAGGGTCTGCTTGCTGCCGGGCACGATCACCGCTGCCGGATTGCCCAGCTCCTGCCCCGGCGCCACCCAGCGCAGCTGCACGCTGGGTTCGGCCTCCAGGGGGTCGAGGTCGG
>JAYKHC010000043.1:0-8990 GCA_035285465.1 Cyanobacteriota bacterium | reverse complement strand
GCGCCATGGATGCCAGCAACCTGCTCAAACCGATGCTGGCCCGCGGCGAACTGCGCTGCATCGGCGCCACCACCCTCGATGAGCACCGCCAGCACATTGAGAAGGACCCGGCGCTCGAGCGCCGTTTCCAACAGGTGTTTGTCGATCAGCCCACGGTCGAAGACACGATCTCGATCCTGCGTGGCCTCAAGGAGCGCTACGAGGTGCATCACGGTGTGCGCATCGCCGACAACGCCCTGGTGGCGGCGGCCGTGCTCAGCAGCCGTTACATCGCCGATCGCTTTTTGCCCGACAAGGCCATTGACCTGGTCGACGAGTCGGCGGCTCGGCTCAAGATGGAGATCACTTCCAAGCCCGAGGAGATCGACGAGCTCGATCGCCGCATCCTGCAGCTCGAGATGGAGAAGCTGTCGCTCGGGCGCGAGTCGGATGCGGCCAGCCGCGACCGGCTCGAGCGGCTCGAGAAGGAACTGGCCGAGCTGCGCGAGCAGCAGAGCACCCTCAACGCCCAGTGGCAGGCTGAAAAGGGCGCCATTGATGAGGTGAGCGCCATCAAGGAAGAGATCGAGCAGGTGCAGCTGCAGATCGAGCAGGCCAAGCGCAGCTACGACCTCAACAAAGCGGCCGAGCTCGAATACGGCACCCTGGCCGAGCTGCACAAGCGCCTGGCCGCCAAGGAGGCCGAGCTCTCCGCCGGCGGCGAGGGCAAGGAGAAGAGCCTGCTGCGCGAAGAGGTCACCGAAGACGACATCGCCGAGGTGATCGCCAAGTGGACCGGCATCCCGGTGGCCAAGCTGGTGCAGAGCGAGATGGAGAAACTGCTCCACCTCGAAAACGAACTGCACACCCGTGTGATCGGCCAGCAGCAGGCGGTCACTGCCGTGGCTGATGCCATCCAGCGCTCCCGCGCCGGGCTGAGCGACCCCAACCGCCCGATCGCCAGCTTCCTGTTCCTGGGCCCCACCGGCGTGGGTAAGACCGAGCTCTCCAAGGCGCTCGCGTCGCAGCTGTTCGACAGCGACGAGGCCATGGTGCGCATCGACATGAGCGAATACATGGAGAAGCACGCCGTGAGTCGCCTGATCGGTGCGCCTCCCGGCTACGTGGGCTACGAGGAAGGCGGCCAGCTCACCGAAGCGGTGCGGCGCCGGCCCTACGCGGTGATCCTGTTCGACGAGGTGGAGAAGGCCCACCCCGATGTGTTCAATGTGATGCTGCAGATCCTCGATGACGGTCGCGTCACCGATGGCCAGGGCCGCACGGTGGATTTCACCAACACGATCCTGATCCTCACCAGCAACATCGGCAGCGCCTCGATCCTCGACCTGGCCGGCGATCCCAACCGGCACGCCGAGATGGAGAAGCGAGTGAATGAGGCCCTGCGGGCCCACTTCCGGCCGGAATTCCTCAACCGGCTGGATGAAACGATCATCTTCCACAGCCTCAAGCAGGAGGAACTGCGCCAGATCGTGGAACTGCAGGTGCAGCGCCTGTCCGGACGGCTTGAGGAGAAGAAGCTGGGCCTGCAGCTCAACGCCGACGCCCTCGACTGGCTGGCCGGTGTCGGCTATGACCCGGTGTACGGGGCCCGGCCGCTCAAGCGGGCCATCCAGCGCGAGCTGGAGACGCCGATCGCCAAGGGCATCCTGTCGGGCCGCTTCAGCGGCGGCCACACCATCGCCGTGGATGTGGCCAACGAGCGGCTGCGCTTCCAGCAGTTCGATCCCGCCCAGCTACCGGTGCTGGTGTGAGGCCAGGGCGATGGCATCAATCCGCTGGGCAAGCTCCACATCCAGGGTTGAGAGTCCGCCCGTGTCATGGGTCACCAGGTCAATCGTCACCAGGTTCCAGACATTGCTCCATTCAGGATGGTGGCCCAGCTGCTCGGCAGCCAGGGCCACCTGCACCAGGAACCCAAAAGCGGAGCTGAAATCTCTGAACCGAAGTTCTCGATGCAGCTTGCCGTTTTTGACACACCAGTCAGGCAGCTCCTGGATGAGCTGGTTGATTCGATCAGGGTTGAGGGGGATCGCGGCCATGAAGAAGCGAGAGCGGAAAAGCGAGTTGCGCCTACTCACCGAGCAGATGGACGCCGATCTGTCGACGTTGAGCAGCTGAACGATGTTCCCAGAGATACACAGCCTGCCAGGTTCCCAGAGCCAGGCAACCTCGCTGGATGCTGAGACTGAGGGTTGTGCTCGTCAGAGCTGTGCGGATATGAGCGGGCATGTCGTCGGCCCCCTCATCATCGTGACGGTAGGGCCGGAGGGAGCCCTGTCCGCTGATGGGCCGAACCCCTTCAACGGGAACCAGGGCACGCAGGTAGGCAGCGAGATCGCTGAGCACGCGCGGGTCCGCGTTTTCATTGATGGTGAGCGAGCAGGACGTGTGCATCACGTGCAGGGTTGCCAATCCTGAACCGATGCCACTCGATGCGATCCTGTCATTGATGGCCTGGGAGATGTCTGTGAAACCTTCTCCAGGTGTCGAAATGATGAGGGTGGAAAGGTGTTGACGCATCGCCCGGGGATCACCCATGGATCACACCGATAACTTAAAGGGTTGAACTTCCGGCCTGGTCAGGCCTGGATGGGCTTCGGAGATCTGAACAGCCCGGCGAGAAAGCCGGAACATCTCGAAAGGCCTACAGCCAATGCGACCAGAAAGAACCATAAGAGGATGACAGCCAGAAACCTGGACTTTATTTCAAGCGGCAAGATCAG
The DNA here is from genome assembly GCA_035285465.1 of Cyanobacteriota bacterium. Lineage (GTDB taxonomy): Bacteria > Cyanobacteriota > Cyanobacteriia > PCC-6307 > Cyanobiaceae > UBA5018. The sequence continues at coordinate 6,267 of JAYKHC010000043.1, read as the reverse complement.
GTTCAACGAGGCAATAATTGCGTCGGAAGCGTTGACATACGGATCAACATACCTATCCAAGAGATACAGCTCAAGAGTAATCGCGGACAACAATGAGATCACAGGCCATGCATACCTGTTCGCATGCAGACGAGCTGCAACAAACTCACTCGCCATGAAGACGTACCATGTCAGGGCCAATGTGAAGATCTGAACCAGGAACTGGAAGTTCATGACGGCAGGACTTGAACCCCGGAACAGAAACTTGGAAAACGCAAACAATCCGAGACTGCAGGCCAACGCGGGGAATCGGTGAACAGATAGCGCCGAGAAGAAGCCGACAAGCCTCTGAGCCGCTAGATCAGCCGTACCCTTGAAGGTCTTGATCCGCGCATAGAGCAAACCCAGAGCAAAAACCATGAAATAGAAGATCCATCGGAAAAAACTACCTCCTTCGATGTTGAAGACGCTGAGATCAAGCTGGGCGTACCAGATCGCATAAATCACCGCAGATATCAGAAGAGCCAGCAGAATCGCCTTGGTGGACTGCATCCAGAGGAGAAAATAGCCCGGAATATAAAAAAGCAATATCGCGGCAATAAAAAAGTAGGCCGTTGGATAGACAAAAAAGCCAAATATTTCCTGAGGAGGCTGTTTTGTGACGACGAAGGCGATCAAAGTGGCAATCACGTTGATTAACGTCAGGGATGGATAAATTCTCACCAATCTTCTTTTGTACCAGGACACAAACTTTTCCCGGCCACGATGAGCCCATCCGTAGCCCAGGCCAACACCCGAAGCAAGAAAGAAAAGGGAATTCCCCAGCGCTCCACCCGTGGCGATCAAAGGATCGCCGTAAATGACGTCAAGATGCGAGTTAATAACGAGAACAATACCAATCGCCTTAATCAAGTCTAGCGAGTAAAGGTGAGATTTATTTTTATTGGCAGCCAGAGTAGCCATGCACAAATGCTATTAAGTGAGTAAAGTAAATTTAAAGCTGAACGACAAAAGAAGTTGATTCGCCTTCTAGATCAAGGATTTAATGAGGCATTAAAGGGCAGTCGATCTCAATTTGTCAACCGATCTGCTTCAGCGGATCAGAGCCCCTTCTGAGCGCGGTGGAACGGTCCTCCCTCAGCCTGGCTGGCGCCAGCCGTGACCGGCTTCCTATTTTGTGGGCCTTCGTTCCACTCCACGAGATGAAACGCGTTCTGCCCGTCGCCGCGGCTGCCCTTGCCTGCGGCTTTGCTGCTGCCTGGGCTCCTGCCCATGCTCAGCGGGCGGTCCCCAAAATCGGCCTCATCTGCCCCATGGGTTACGTGGACATGCTCAACGGCAATTGCAGCACCCTGGGGCTGGCCTACTACACCCTCCAGCCAACCGAGGGGAAGCCCTGCCCTGAAGGCTGGTTCAACGTGGGAGGCGGTTACTGCCGCAAGAAATGAGCACCCCCTCCCTCACCATCCTTTACGACGGCGGCTGTCCGCTCTGTGTGCGCGAAACCGACTTCCTGAGGCGCCGAGACCGCCTTCACAACGGGCTCCAGCCCCAACTGGCCTTTGTCGACATCGACGCTGCTGACTTCGACCCCCTGGGCCATGGGGGCATCAGCTATCGCGAGGCGATGGGACGCATCCACGGGCTGGAGGCTGATGGTCGGATTGTCAGGGATGTGGCGGTCTTCCAGCGGGCTTACGCGTTGATCGGCCTCGGTTGGATCTATGCCCCCGCGGGCTGGCCGGTCATCGGGGCCCTGATCGATCGCCTTTACACCCTCTGGGCCCGCTGGCGACTGCTGATCACCCTCCGACCGAATCTCGACAGGCTCTGTGATGCCAGGGCGGGGCACTGCCGCCCGTGAATCATTCAGGCAACCCCGATCTCCTGGTCATCGGCAGCGGTCTGGGGGGGCTCTGCGCCGGAGCACTGGCAGCTCGCCATGGCCTTGAGGTGCTGGTGCTTGAGGCCCACTCCGCTCCGGGCGGAGCCGCCCACGGTTTCACGAGGCGTCTCCTGCCTGGGGCGTTTCACTTCGAGTCCGGCCCTTCGTTGTGGTCTGGACTGGGTCGCTGGCCCAGTTCGAATCCGCTCGCGCAGGTGCTGCGGGCCGTGGGCGAGACCGTGCCCGTGGTCACCTATCGCGACTGGGGACTGTTGCTTCCCGAGGGCAGATTCACCGTCGGAGTGGGCCTGGAACCCTTCCTGGAGGTCGTGCGCTGCCTGCGCCACCGCGCTGCGGCGGAGGAATGGCAACGATTCATGAGCTGGCTGGAGCCGAGTTGCCGAGCTGCCGGAAGTCTGCCGCTGCTCTCTCTGAGAGCCGATGCGGGCCTTGTCCCTGCCCTGGTGGGCCAGGCCATGCCGTTGCTCGCTCAGGCTCCGGCGCTGGCCCGCCTTGGCGGGTCCTTCGGTTCGATCGCGCGGCGCCACCTGACGGATCCCTTCCTGCTGCACTGGGTGGATCTGCTCTGTTTCCTGATCTCAGGCCTCCCCATGGATCACACCAGCAGTGCGGCCATGGCCACGCTGTTCGGGGAATGGTTTGATCCAGAGGCCTGTCTCGACTATCCGATCGGAGGCAGCGCCGCCGTCGCGGCTGCCCTCGTGCGTGGCCTGGAGCGGCATGGCGGAGAGTTGCGGCTCAACACCTCCGTGCAGGAGATCCAACTGGATGGCGACCGGGCCGTGGGGGTGGTGCTCGGTGATGGTTCGGTGCTGCGCAGCCGCAGGGGGGTGATCAGCAATGCCAGTCCGTGGGACACCGTGGCGCTGCTGCCTGAGCAGAGCAGACCTCAGCGCTGGCTTCGGCGCCAGCGCGCCACTCCAGCCTGCAGAAGTTTTCTGCATTGGCATCTGGCCCTGAAGACCACGCCGGTCATGGAGCGGCTGCCGATTCATCACGTCTGGGTGGGCGACTGGCAACGGGGGATCGATGCGGAGCGCAACATGGCTGTGCTCTCCATGCCCTCTCGACTCGATCCCGGCCTGGCACCCGGAGGGCATCACGTTCTCCACGGATACACCCCTGCCAATGAGCCCTGGGAGCTCTGGCGTGATCTGGAACGGGGCAGTGCCGAGTACAGAGCCCTCAAGTCCGAGCGGTGTGGCCTGTTTCACCCGGTGTTCGAGCGTCTGGTCCCCGACTGGCGGGACCATCTCCTCCTGGAGCTCCAGGGCACACCCCTGACCCACCGCAACTACCTGAGGGTGCACCAGGGAAGCTACGGGCCTGCCTGGTCCGCCGCGCGCGGACCCTTTGCTGCCGGGCGGACACCGATTGAGGGACTGGTGCTCTGCGGCGCAGGGGTGTTCCCCGGCATCGGGGTTCCGCCGGTCGCCGTGAGTGGCGCGATGGCCGCCCACGCCTTCGTCCCGGCCCAGCAGCAACGGCAGCTCCTGGAGGAGCTGCAGCAGCGGAGCTGAGAGTGAGGCGCTTTCAGGTCTGCCTGTGTGCTCCCGCTGACCGAAGCGCCTCAGCGGTGGCAGACCACCCAACGCGGGTCCAGCTTGGGACTGGATCGGTCAGCAACCGCTGCTGACATCCACCTGAAGCTCACCATGACCGAAGCCAAGAGGTCCTGTCGTCGCCCACCTCGTGATTCGCCGACTCCTGCGTCGGAGCAGGGAGCGATTCATCCGGATCTTTACTACCGCCAGCTGGAGTCCCGTTATCGGCAGTCGGCCCAGTATGCAGCCATGGTGGAACGATATCCCCTTCTGCGCAGCAGCATTGCTTCCTGCGACCACGCTGATCTGATCGGTGATCAGTTGCTTCAGTGGGATCGCAGCCACTGGGATCGCAGCCACTGGGATCGCAGCCACGGAGAGGGATGAGCGAGAGCGGTTCGAGTCAGACCGACGCGTAGAGCTCACGCCATTCCGCTTCCTGGAGAACAGCCTGAGGAGTTCCCTCCTCAGGAAAACCCTCCAGAAAATCCTTGTCGGAGGCAGCCCGATAGGGGCCCTGTTTCACCTCGAGGATCACGGTGTCTGGCGAGAGAGCCACGAGGGTGTGGTGCATCCCTCCTCCGAGCTCCACGCCCCTTGTCGGACCTCCGGCCTCCAGCCGCCAGGTCTCAAGAACCTGGCCGTGATCATCAAACACCAGCAGCCCCAGGGCTCCCTGCAGCACCACCAGGCACTCGAATCCGGTGCTGGGATTGTGGCGGCGATGGCAGTGCGGGCGCACGTAAGTGCCGGGCTGCAGCACGTTCAGGAAGCGCTGAACCCGCTCAGCCTGGTCATGGAAGCTGTGATGGCGACGCAACCGGGGGGAACGGCCGGCCTCGGCGGCCACGCGGTCGAAGAGAATCTGGTCGATGGGCCGGAGCGAGGCGAAGCGAACCTCGGGATGGCGGAGCGAGAAGCCCAGGGTCTTCAGGCGCTCGTTGCTGATCCGGCGATCCACCCCAACACTTCCCTGAGCGGCAGTGGGATCCCAGATCACGGGCGGCTCACCGGAAGCCTCACAGAATGCCTTCATCATCCCGGCCATGGTCTGGGCTCGGTCGTCAACCAGATTCACCACCTCATCCCAGGCACCCTCAACGGCGGCGTCGATGGCTCTCACCACATCATCGCGATGAATCCAATGACAGTGCCCGGCTCCCCTGCCAGGCCGTGTTGTTCCCACCAGGCGGCGAAGCCGCCTGGTCAGCTCGCGCCCCGGGCCATAGAGCGCCCCGAGACGCAACACGCAGAGGCTTCGCCCAGGCCTGCGCAGGCTGGCCAGCAGGGCTTCGCTCTCCAGCAACACCTCTCCATGGTCGTCGCGTGGGGTCACCGGGGTGGTTTCATCCACCCAGTCGCCACCGGAATCGCCGTAGACCGAGCAGCTTGAGGTGTAGACGATCTGGCGAAGGCCGGGAAGATCCGTTGCCACCTCCTGCAGGGCCCTGAAACTGTCGCTGTAGGTGGAGGCATAGGCGGCAGCATCCACCGGGCGATCGCCTGTGGGGGCCAGGGTGAACACAGCCACCTGAGCCTCCGCCAGAGCATGGCGGAGGGCAGCGGGGTCGTCGGCACGCAGCACCAGCACGCGCTGGGCAAGGCCTGCGAGCTCAGCGCGGCGTTGCTCGCTGGTGGTGGTGACGGTGAGCTGGGTGCCTCCCCGGCGCATCCAGTGGCGAGCCAGGGCCTGACCCACATAGCCGCAGCCGACGATGGTGATCCGCATGGTTCAACGCTAATCCGCAGTAACCCACGGCCCCGCTGCAGAGCTGTTCGGTATCTGAGCACTGCCGCAGGGGTCGGTGCCGGGCCAGGAGGGCTGATCCGCTGGGAGCCTCATGAACCGGCGCAGTGCGAGCGGCCTTAGGTTGCCGCCTGGCTGAAGGTTCTCTTGCCGGTCATCTCCCCCAGCCCCCCCCTGATGGTGCTGGGCACCAGCAGCGGTGCCGGCAAATCGCTGATGACAGCCGCCCTCTGCCGGGTGCTGCGGCGCCGCGGCGAAACGCCGCTGCCCTTCAAGGGCCAGAACATGAGCAACAACGCCTGGGTGGATCAGGCCGGCGGCGAGATGGCCTACTCCCAGGCGCTGCAGGCCTGGGCTGCGGAGCTCGAGCCGCAGTGCGCGATGAATCCGGTGCTGCTCAAACCCCAGGGCGACAGCACCAGCGAGGTGATCCATCTGGGGCAGTCGGTGGGCAGCTGCCGCGCCGAGCACTACTACCGCGACTGGTTCCGCCCAGGCTGGGCCGCGATCCGCCAGGGCCTGAGCGAGCTGCAGGCGGCGCATCCCGGCGGCCGGCTGGTGCTCGAGGGAGCCGGCAGCCCGGTGGAGGTGAACCTGCAGCCGCGCGACCTCACCAACCTGCGCCTGGCGCAATACCTGCGCGCCCGCTGCATCCTGGTGGCCGACATCGAGCGCGGCGGGGTGTTCGCCCAGCTGGTGGGCACGCTGGCGCTGCTGCGCCCCGTGGAGCGACCCCTGATCCGCGGCCTGCTGATCAACCGCTTCCGCGGCCGCCGCGAGCTGTTCGATGAGGGCCGCCGCTGGCTGGAGTCACACACCGGGATCCCGGTGCTGGGGGTGATGCCCTGGCTGGATGAGCTGTTTCCCCCGGAGGATTCGCTGGATCTGCTGGAGCGCCGCGGCCGCAAACGTGGCGCCGAGCTGGAGATCGCCGTGCTGCGGCTGCCGTCACTGAGTAACTTCTCCGACCTCGACCCCCTGGAGGCCGAACCCAGCGTGCAGCTGCGCTGGGTGGCGCCGGGGCAGGAGCTGGGCAATCCGGCAGCGGTGATCGTGCCCGGCAGCAAGCAGACCCTGCGCGATCTGGCGGC
>JAYKHC010000042.1:0-29425 GCA_035285465.1 Cyanobacteriota bacterium | reverse complement strand
GAAATGCTGCGCATGGGCTTCATCGAAGACGTGGAATGGGTTCTCAACCAACTGCCCGAACAGCGTCAGGTGGTGCTGTTCTCGGCCACCCTTCCGCCTGAGATCCGGAGGATCAGCCAGAACTACCTCAACGATCCCGCAGAGGTCACGATCCGTCAGAAGCCGGCGGATTCCAGCCGGATCCGGCAGCGCTACATCATCGTGGCCGGCCCTCAGAAACAGGCGGCACTGGAACGGGTTCTGGAAGCCGAACGCTGCGAGGGGGTGATCATCTTCGCTCGTACCAAGGCGATCACGCTCAGCGTCGCCGAGGCGCTCGAGGCCCATGGCTACGACGTGGCGGTGCTCAACGGCGATGTGCCCCAGGTCCAGCGCGAGCGCACCATCGAGCGGCTGCGAAGCGGCAAGGTGGATGTGCTGGTGGCCACCGATGTGGCAGCTCGCGGATTAGACGTTGAGAGGATCTCGCTGGTGATCAACTACGACGTTCCCTTTGACGCCGAAGCCTATGTGCACCGGATCGGACGCACAGGCCGGGCCGGCCGCAGCGGAGACGCCATCCTGTTTCTCACTCCCCGGGAACGTCGCTTCCTGAGTGGGCTGGAGCGTGCCGTGGGGCGTCCGATCGACCCGATGGACGTCCCGAGCAACGCCACCATCAACCAGAACAGGCTCGACCGGCTGCGCGGTCGGCTGACGGATCAGCTGCAGCGACACAGCCCCCCGACACAGTCCGAGGATCAGACCCGTGAGCGAGCGCTGCTCACAGAAATCCTGCAACGGGTGGCCCAGGAGCAGAGCTGCAGCCAGGAACAGCTGGCACTGGCAGCGCTTGAGCTGAGCCTGGCTGGGAAACCTCTGCTGTTGAAAGGCGAAGAAAACTGGATGGTGACGCGTGGATCCACCGGACGGGATGTTCGAAGAGGGCGGGAGGGAGGCGGTCGGCCCGAGCGGCCGGCAGGCAATCCGGAAAGCCACATGGAGCGGTTCCGCATTGAAGTGGGCTGGCGGGATCGGATCAAACCCGGCAACATCGTGGGCGCCATTGCCAGCAGCTCCGGGCTCAACGGCAAGTCGATCGGCCGCATTCAGATCTTCGATGCCCACAGCATCGTCGACCTCCCGAAGGGCATGCCGGACGACGTGTTTGAGAATCTGCGTCAGCTTCGGGTGATGAACAAGCCTCTGCAGATCTCCCGCCAGCGCAGCTGACCTGCGCTGGCTCCTGTCCGGGATCACGCACACAGACCCGTCACATCCCCAAGAACGGAGACATGGCTCTCCGCCACGGACAGGCGCTCCACCGCTACCACGAGGGAGCCCTGTACGTCCGGGTTTTCAGCGCAGATCAGGGTCTGCAGCAGATCGAAGCGGTCCTGGGGAGCCAACTCACCGTCGTCTCGCCAGGCAAGACACCAGGGGACAGGGGCCGTCATCGCGAACATCAACATCAGGATTTGCTGACAATGCCCCAGCTTCTGGGACTTCGACCCTCCCTAAAGGTTTCCTTCCGCTGGCCGTCACCTTTCTCCATCAAGGCGACCCATCAGCCGCCCATCCGCTGCGGAGCTGAGCCGCTGGTCTGATCCCTGAGCCTCAGCGGCCTGGAAGCTGCACCCACCCAGTTAATGTATGGAGGATTCTCCGCAGCGCAGAGGCTCCATCGGCACGCTCAGCATCATCTGGCTTTCCTAGGAACCACGGCAACAGACGAATCAGTTCCAGGAAAAGTCTCCCTCTTCATGACCATCTACGTCGGCAACCTTTCGTTCCAGGCGGAACGCGATGACCTGCTGCATCTTTTCGGCCAGTACGGCGAAGTTCGCCAGTGTTCCCTCCCCCTCGATCGCGAAACCGGCCGCAAACGCGGTTTCGCCTTCGTGGAACTCGCAGATGATGCTTCCGAGCAGAAAGCCATCGATGATCTCCAGGACGTGGAGTGGATGGGACGGATGATCCGGGTCAACAAGGCCACACCACGCGAGAACAGTGGCGGCGGCGGCGGCCGTGGCGGTTACGGCGGCAACCGTGGCGGCGGCGGCGGTGGTGGTGGTGGCAACCGCTGGTGATCGATTGCAGCCAGGCACCCGGGGCCCCGACAGCTTCCAGAGCCTCCGCCGTCTGATTCAGAGCCTGAGGCCTCACCAACGCACGGTGGTGCAGGCCTCGGTGTGTTCGGTCCTCAACAAACTGCTGGATCTGGCACCTCCGGTGCTGATCGGTCTTGCTGTCGACGTGGTGGTCAACCAGGACACCGGCTGGCTCACCGCCCTCGGTGTGCGATCGGTTCCGGGTCAGCTCACCCTGCTCGCGGTGCTCTCCTTCGTGATCTGGAGCGCCGAATCCCTGTTCGAATACCTCTACGCCCTGCTCTGGCGTGGGCTGGCACAGACCGTTGAGCATGAGCTGCGCACCCAGGCCTACGGCCATCTCCAGAAGCTGGAGATGGCCTATTTCGAGGCCGGCAGCAGCGGCCGCCTCATGGCTGTGCTCAACGACGATATCAATCAGCTTGAGCGCTTCCTGGATCACGGCGCCAACGAGCTCCTGCAGCTGATCACCACGGTGGTGGCCGTGGGCGCAGCGATGACCTATCTCTCGCCCTCGGTGGCGGGGGTGTCGTTCATCCCGATCCCGGTGATCCTCTGGCTCTCGCTTCACTTTCAGAAGCGGCTGGCGCCGCGTTACTCCGAGGTGCGTGAAAGGGCTGGCGAGCTGGCCAACCAGCTGGGAAACAATCTGAGCGGAATGCTCACGATCAAGAGTTACACCGCAGAGGCCTGGGAGCTGAAGAAGCTGGAGCGGCTGAGCCAGGGCTACCTGGCCAGCAACAACCGGGCGATCCGTCTCTCCGCTGCGTTTGTACCCCTGATCCGCTTTGCGATCCTGTTCGCCTTCCTGTCGATCCTGATGATCGGAGGGCTGCAGGCCTGGCGAGGCACCATTGCCACAGGAACCTATGCCTTCCTGGTGTTCATCACCCAGAGGCTGCTCTGGCCCCTCACCACCCTGGGGCGCACGATGGACGACTACCAGCGCGCCATGGCTTCCGTGGAGCGGGTTCTGAACCTGCTGGCCACCCCGATCGCCATCCCCAGCGGACACCGCAACCTTGCCCCGGAATCGGTGCGGGGTGAGCTTCACTTCGAAAACGTCAGCTTCGGGTATGCCGGCCGCGAACCCCTGCTGGGTCAGTTCAACCTGCAGGTCCCGGCCGGCAGCACAATCGGGATCGTCGGGGCAACCGGTTCGGGGAAAAGCACTCTGGTGAAGCTGCTGCTGCGGCTCTATGAAGTGCAGGCAGGCCGGATCCTGCTCGATGACCAACCGATCACCGAACTGCAGCTCACCGACCTGCGCCGGGCGATCGGACTGGTGAGCCAGGAGGTGTTCCTGTTCCAGGGCACCGTGGCCGAAAACATCAGCTACGGCAGTTTCGGAGCGAGCCGTGCCGAGATCGAGAAGGCCGCCCGGCTGGCCGAGGCCAGCGGCTTCATCAGGGCCCTTCCCAACGGACTGGACACCGTCGTCGGCGAACGAGGTGTCCGCCTTTCAGGCGGTCAACGTCAGCGGATCTCCCTGGCAAGAGCCATCCTCAAGGACCCTCCCGTGCTGATTCTCGATGAAGCCACCGCTGCCGTGGACAACGAAACGGAGGCGGCCATCCAACGCACCCTGCGCGTGATCACCGCCAACCGCACCACTCTGGTGATCGCGCACCGTCTCTCCACAGTGCGCGGCGCTGATCGCATCGTGGTGATGGACCATGGGCGGCTGGTGGAGAGCGGTCGTCATGACGAACTGATCGCCCTGGGAGGCATCTACGCCAACCTCTGGAGCGTGCAGGCAGGCCTTGCCGAAGCGGTGTCAGACCAGAAACTGGCTGACACCGGGACCGCACAGGACTTCAATCTGACAGGAGTGCCATAGCTTGGGCCTGATGAGTCACTCAACGGCCAGCCAGAATCCAAGGCGCCGTCAGCGGGCTCCGGTGATCGTTGCGATGGCTGCCGGACTGGCCGGCGGGCTGTTGCTCTCCGCACCCCTCGCCAGCTTCCTCAACAGCAACCCGTTGGGGAAGATCAGCCCTCTCAACAACCCTTTTTCTTCCTGGACAGGAGTCGGCCACCAGGACGTGTTGCTGCTGGGTACCGATGTGGGTGGTGGCAACACCGATGTGATCACAGTGCTGCGCCTCGAGGGTGGTGTCACGAGCATCACCCAGATTCCCCGCGACTCCTACATCGAGGCTCAGGGCTACGGGCCGCACAAAATCAACGCCCTGTACAGCCTCGGTGGCACGGACCTTCTCAAGCGTGAGCTCTCCCGCAAGCTCGGGAGACCGATCAGCCATCACCTGATTGTGAACCTCTCCGCCATCCGCCGTATGGCCGACGCCCTGGGTGGCATCGAGGTGGACGTTCCCAAGCGCATGTATTACGTCGACAACAGTCAGGGCCTGTATATCGATCTGCAGCCAGGGATGCAGCTCCTCAAGGGACGCGATCTGGAGGGATTCCTGCGCTTCCGACACGACGAAATGGGCGACATCGGGCGGCTTGAGCGCCAGCAGTTGGCGCTCAAGGCTCTGTTCAGCAAACTCACGCGACCCGATCAACTCGTGAGGCTTCCGCTGCTGTTGAAGGCGGCGGGTGAAAACCTCAAGACCGACCTGGGTCCGATGGAGCTGGGTGGATTGATCACCGTGATGGGCACCACCCAGCTGGAAACCCGGCGTCTGGGTGGACGCCCCTTCTACCGTGATGGCATCAGCTACTGGGATGCTGAGTGGCCAACTCCTGGTCTCGATGTCGGCGACAAAGCCCAGGAAACCACCAAACGTCAACGTTTTGTGTTCTGATCATCGGAATCAGCTGTTCCACGGGCCTGTGGGGGGTTGCCGCGCAGGCCACGGTCTGAGAGGGTGATCAGGGCCAGGATGAGCGCGACACCGGCCAGGAGCGGCGTGCTGGCCGCAAACGTGATCCCGAGTGCTGCTGTGAACCAGATCGAGGCCGCACTGGTCAGGCCATGCACCTCAGGCAACCCGTGCTTGGGACGGGAGGGAAGCAGAATCTCACCGGCACCGAGAAAACCCACGCCGGTGGCCACACCCTGAATCACCCGACTGCGGGCCTGAGGATCAGGTCCGGCAGCCAGTACCAGCAAACAGGCACTCAGTCCCACCAGCACATGAACCCGGAGCCGGCTTGGGCGAGGGTTGTTGCCGTGGTGGGCACGATTGACCCCCACAAGCAGGCCGCACAGCACAGCGAGGCCCAGTCGAAGCAGGGTTTCAAGATCGGGGCTGAGAGTGGCTGAGATCAAGGCGGAACCGCAGGCCCTGGATCTGGATCAGAAACAGAACGGCAGAAACTGCGTCCTGCAGGCTGCATAGCCATCAATCAGAGCACCGAGTCCGATCTGGTGTGCGATTCCGGAACCGGTGATCGCCTCAGTGATGATTCCGATGACAAGACCAAGCATGGCAGCACGGCCGTTGAACAGTTCGACTCGCCTGAGCTGCTCGAGGTGAATCAGCTCCTCAGCGCGGTGCTGGAACCACTTGTCATCAGCGGGGGTGTTGGTCATGGCAGAGCAGAAGGATGGGAAATGCTGGATTCAGAAATGCAGGGATCACTCGATCGGGCCTGGCTGGAAGACCAGGGAAGCAGCCAGCCAGCCACCCACCAGGAGCAGAGCGATCAGCGCCATGGGATCGGATGGCACAGCGATCAGCCCAGACCGATCTGAGCGAGGATGCCTTGGCCGGTGAGCAGCTCGGTGGCGAGCCCGATCACAAAACCGAGCATGGCCAGGCGGCCATTCCAGGTTTCTGCGAAGGCGACGAATCCGAAGCGGGGAGTGGTTTCAGCCATGTCTGTTTCAAATTGTTGCTGACAGTGTAACACCTTGTAACGATGCAAGGCGGGGCGGTTTCCCTCACTCCTGGGGACGAGCGGCTTCCGAGAGCTCTCCATAGAGACCACGCAGACCCGGCTCACTGGCTGCGCACACTCCCCGCTCGGTGATCAGGGCACTCACCAGCCTGGCCGGAGTGACATCAAAGGCCGGATTGAAACCGGGGGTCCCGTCGGGACTGAGCTGCACGTTGACCAGGTCCGTCACGGAGGGCCGGTCCCCATCGCACATCCCGACTGCACCGTCGAGCCGCCCGCGGATGGATGTCACCTCCGCAGCACTGCGGGCCTCGATGGGGATCTCAGCTGTTCCGTCATCCAGTGTCCAGTCGATGGTGGAGGCCGGCAGCGCCACATAGAACGGCACGCCGTTGTCATGGGCGGCCAGCGCCTTGAGATAAGTGCCGATCTTGTTGCACACATCCCCGCGGCGGGTGGTTCGATCGCTGCCCACAATCACCGCATCGACCAGACCGCGCTGCATCAGATGACCGCCGGCGTTGTCAACGATCACCGTGTGGGGCACCCCCTCGCGACCGAGCTCCCAGGCCGTCAGGCTGGCGCCCTGGTTGCGGGGACGTGTCTCATCCACCCAGACGTGGACTCCGAGACCGGCGCGGTGGGCCTTGTAAATCGGCGCCAGAGCGGTTCCCCAGTCCACCGTGGCCAGCCAGCCGGCATTGCAGTGGGTGAGCACATGGAACGGTTGGCCCGCCCTGGCCGCCGGCCGCGCGGCCACCAGCTCCTGGAACAGGGCCAGTCCATGCTCACCGATGGCCTGGCACATGGCCACATCCTCGTCGGCAATGGCGCCGGCCTCCGCCCCGGCCGCCTCGGCCCGCTCAGCCGGCGGCAAGGGTTTCACCACGGCACGCACCCGCTCAAGAGCCCAGCGCAGGTTGATCGCTGTGGGGCGGGTGGCAACAAGCTGCTCGAATGCGGCGGCAAGGGCCTGATCGCAGGGATCCGCCTGCAGCGCCAGCATCAGGCCATAAGCACCGGTGACCCCGATCAGGGGCGCACCTCGCACCACCATGGTTCGGATCGCTGCTGCGGTCTGTTCGCAGCTGGCCAGCCGGCAGGTGCTGAACCGATGCGGCAGCAGCGTCTGATCGATCACTCCCACCGATCGGCCACCCTCCTCAGGCCAGATGCTCCGCCAGGGCGTGCCGTCGATGTTCATAGGGCTGCCGCCGGGGTTGATAGGGCTGCCGCCCGGGATCTGCTCCGATCCTCTTCGGCCGCTGGGCCTGGATGGAGCCACTCGGCACAGGCTGGCGGAGTGCGCATTAAATTGTAAGTAAATTTTAAGAATTGGACTGATGCGATTTCTCGTCACCTGGAACAACACCCCTCAGACCCTTGAAACGGCAATCACAACCCTTGCCGGGCTTGACTGGTCACAGCTTGACAGCCTGGGCGAATCCTTGGGGGTGACTCATCTTTCAACCTTCTACCGGAACGATTTCAGCGGCTTATCCCTGGTGGAAGCTGGTGACCTGGCAGCTGTGACTCATTTCTGCCGGTTGTTTCCGGGCTCAATCATCGAGCCAGTCTTTGATCGCGACGAGGCCTCTGCCGTTGCCAGGCAAATCGTTGAAACCAGGCAGAAACTTCCGCAAATCTGACCAGGCAGCCTTGTTGGGAGGGTCGTGACAGAGAGCTCAGCAGGGGCTGACCCGATGCTTCATGCTCACGCCCAGCGAAATCCTGCTCCGATGCCGATGCGCCGTCGCCAGCTGCTTCAGCTCGCCGCTGCCGGAGCCGTCGGGCCGGTCCTGGGCTGGCCGTCGATGCGCAGTACCGCGGAGGCGGCCGGCTCGAATGTGCTGCGCATCGGCCTGATCAGCGACCTCAACAGCAGCTATGGCTCCACCAGCTACATCCCTCAGGTCCGTCAGGGATTGCGACGGTTGCTGGCTCGGAAGCCTGCTCTGATCGCCTGCGCAGGCGACATGATCGCCGGCCAGAAACAAGGTCTGGCAGATGCTCAGCTGGACGCCATGTGGGAGAGCTTCGCGGGCACGGTGCTGGCGCCTGTGCGTCGCGCGGGCGTTCCGTTTTTACCGGCGGTGGGCAACCATGACGGCTCTCCAGGCTTTGCGGCCGATCGACGTGCTGTGCGTCGCTTCTGGACACCGCGGCGGCAGGCTCTGGGACTGCAGTTTGTGGATGTGGGTGACTTTCCCTTCCACTACAGCGCTCTGAACAACGAGGTGTTCTGGCTGGTCTGGGACGCCAGCTCAAGCCGGCTGCCCCCTGAGCAGCTGAACTGGGCCCGCCGGCAACTGGCCAGCCCCGCTGCCCGCCAGGCGCGGTTGCGTCTGGTGATGGGGCATCTCCCCCTGGCGGGCGTGAGCCAGGGGCGTGACCGCCCCGGGGAAGTGCTGGATCAGCCCGAGCTGCTCCGCAATCTGCTGGAAGAAGCCGGCGTGCAGGCCTACATCAGCGGTCACCAGCACGCTTGGTTCCCCGCACGCCGCGGCCGACTGGACCTGATCCAGCTCGGGGCTCTGGGCAGCGGCCCGCGCCGGCTCCTGCAGGGCGACATCCCACCCCAACAAACCACCACCAGCCTCGATATCCACTGGGAACAAGGCTCCATCCTGGAAACAACCCAGGTGGTAACCACAGGACAGACTCTGGCCTGGAGCCGCCTCCCGGCACAGCTCTCGGGCCGGAGCGGCCAGCTGCTCCTCAATCGTCAGAGCAGGCCGATCCTGACCCAGCCAGCCACACCCAGCTGAGACAAGAGAGCCCAGAGCACAGATCCACGCTTCATCAACGCCTCAGTTGATTCTCGATGCGATTACGGCACCTTCGATGCAAGCCGCAGACTACGAATTCGGCATCTGTCTCAGGCCGTCCTGCCGCAGAACGGTAGAATATCCAGATGCAAGATGCCGCCCGCGCTACCCGATACATCGTCAGCCAGGGACAGGTATACGGACAAGGACAGGGACACGGTCAGGTACAGGGACACGAACAAGGACAAGAACAACAGCCGCCCCCCTTCCTGTCATGCCAACAAGACAGAGCAGCAAGCAACGCGACAGACCCGATTCATCCCTTTCGAACTGGAATACCCCCCAAAGTCTGTCAAGCTAAAAATAAGGAAACAGCATGGTGTCCGTCAACTTCAAGAGATCGCCCATGAGATCAAGAGTCCTCCTGCGGAGGGCGAATCTGTTGGTGATTTCCGCAGCTGCTCTGATCAACATCGCGACGGGCGCTGTCGCCCAGGAGCAGCAATCCCCTTCAGCCGCAGCGCCGACCATGCCTCCCCGGGTTGAGCTCAGGGGTGTCTGGCTCACCGCCAATGACATGCCGGTGCTCCGCGACAGAGAGCGCATGCGTCAGACGCTTGCTCAGCTGGCAGCGTTGAACTTCAACACCCTCTACCCCGTGGTGTGGAACGGTGGCATCGCTTATTACCCCAGCAGGGTTGTGAGCGACCGCCAGATTCAGGACTTCAGCTTTCGCGGACTTCAGGGGCAGGACAGTCTTGGCGAGTTGATTGCAGAGGGACGTCGCCAGGGGCTCCTGGTGATCCCCTGGTTTGAATTCGGGTTCATGGCTCCACCGGATTCCGCCCTGGCACGCCGCTATCGCGACTGGCTGACCTGCAGACGCGATGGCAGCCTCACCTCAACCTCTGCAGCAGGGGAAGTGGTCTGGCTCAATCCATTCCGGCCTGAGGTTCAGCAACTGATCACCGATCTGGTGCTGGAGGTTGTCAGCAGCTATGGGGCGGACGGCATCCAGTTCGATGACCACATGACCCTGCCCCGTGACTTCGGTTATGACTCATTCACAGTCGCTCTGTATCGCAAGGAAACGGGCAAGCCACCACCCAATGATCCCGCTGATGGGGCCTGGGTGAAGTGGCGTGCTGACAAGATCACCGCCTTCATGGAGCAACTCAGCCAGGCGGTCAGGGCTCGACGCCCGGGCGCCCTGATTTCAATCTCCCCGAACTATTACGACTTTGCTTACAAGCTTCAGCTCCAGGATTGGCTCAGCTGGGTACGCAAGGGCATCGCTGATGAGCTGCTGGTGCAGATTTACCGCTCAGACCTGGAAAGCTTCACTCCCCATCTGATTCGCCCTGAAGTGCAGGAGGCGCGACAGCGCATCCCCACAGCCATTGCTGTGATGAGCGGACAGCGCAATCGACCGACACCCCTGTCACTGTTGCAGAGCAAGGTGACCAGAACCCGTGAGGCTGGGCTCGGCGTGGCCTTCTTCTACCTGGAAAGCCTCTGGGGGCTCGGACCCGAGCCCGCCGATCAACGACTTGCCGAGCTGGCCTTGATGTTTGCCACTCCGGCATCGCGACGCCCCACCCCGATGCCTGAACCGCCTCCTCTGCTGGCGCCGCCTCCTCTGCTGGCCCCCCCGACTCCCGCACAGCCACCCGTCTGGGCTCCGAATCCCCTGCCCGCCCTGCCCTGATCGACAGGCTCAGACCTGATCAATCAACCGGCAACCGAACCGGTCGGGCACCTGCCTCGGGCTGAGTCCCTCAGACATCCTGATGCCCCCGTCCATGCCCAAGCATTCGCAGGCAGACAGAAGCCGTCTCCATGTAACAAATCGCGTCCATCTCCTGCTTCGGTGCCTTCTGCTGCAGTCGCACACCCATCGAGCTTCTAATCAGGGTTGATCACCCAGAAACCTGGCAGGGCCAGCAAGACCCAGTCCATGGCGCAATCACTGCTCAACGATCTCAATGGCAAGCTGATGAAAAAGAAGAAGAAGCTGAAGCTACATCAACACCTGCAAGCAGGTTCCGCAGTGGTGGCCATCGATTCGCCCAGAGGGAAGGAGCTCGATGGCGACGACCGCTACCGACCTTCCGCCATTCTTGACGACTTCAGTCGTCACAGCGAGGGCAGGCCTCCGAAACTCAACCGGAAGCTCTACGAGCAGGAGCTGGCCAGGCTGCAGGTGGAACTGGTGAAGATGCAGTACTGGATCAAACATGTTGGTTACCGGATGATCATCCTGTTTGAGGGCCGGGATGCCGCAGGCAAGGGCGGCACCATCAAACGGATCACCGAACCGTTGAACCCTCGGGGCTGCAAGGTGGTGGCCCTCGGAACACCCTCGGATCAGCAGAAGAGTCAGTGGTATTTCCAGCGCTACGTGGAGCACTTCCCATCCGCCGGTGAAATCGTTCTGTTCGACCGCAGCTGGTACAACCGCGCCGGCGTGGAAAAGGTGATGGGGTTCTGCTCGCCGGAGCAGGTTCAGGAGTTCATGTTTTCATGCCCTGAATTCGAGCGGATGCTGGTGCGCAGCGGAATCCGGCTGGTGAAATACTGGTTCTCGGTGAGCGACGACGAGCAGGAGGCCCGTTTCCAGTCCAGACTTCAGGATCCGGCCCGACGCTGGAAACTCAGCCCGATGGACCTGGAATCCCGCGATCGCTGGGTGGAGTTTTCCATGGCCAAGGATGAAATGTTTGCCCATACCAACATTCCCGAAGCCCCCTGGTTCACCGTGGAGGCCGACGACAAACGCCGCGCCAGACTGAACTGCATCAGGCACCTGCTCAGCAAGGTTCCCTATGAAGACATGACACCGGAGGCCTTCGAATTGCCTCCCCGCAAAAGCGTTGGAGATTACCAGAGGCCACCCCTGAACGAACAGTTCTTCGTTCCCAACGCCTATCCCTGAGCAACGGCCAGGGCTGGTTTGTCTGCAGGTTACAGGTGGTGACGAAGGCTGACTTGGTGACGATGGACACAACTGAACCCAGGGGTGGCTTGCTGCACTGAGAGCAGTGATCCCCCCTCACATCATGGATACCGCCACAGCTTTTGCGGCTATTGCCGTTTCAGCTGTTTCCTGGGATGGCACCCTGAGCATGGCCGGATCCCGCGCCCTGAGGCACACGCTGGACTACCGCAAGCCGTTCAGCGGCTATCAGAATGAGCAGATGGCCAATCTGCTGGACGAGATTCTCAGCTCTCTTCGCCATAAAGGAGCTCAACATCTGATGGTTGAAGCTGCTGAGACACTGAGTGCAAGTCAACGTCACACCGCTTACGCCATGGCGGCTGAAATCATGCGTTCCGACGGTCCACTTGTTGAGGATGAGCACAACATTCTTGCCAACCTGGCCGCCGTCCTTGACCTTGACGAAGCGTTAACTGAAGACGTGAAAAATGTGATGAACATTCTGCATGCTGATCTGCTGACCTAGCCTCATCAAACCTGGCTTCGATGAACACCTTCGATGAACAGCATGGACAGGGACGCTGCGATCACGGCCTGCATCACGCTGAAGCTTCCCACACATCTGATCCGTTCGCTGGAGAGTGCGGCTCAGGCCCAGGGGATCAGCACCGATTGTCTTGTGGCTGATCTTCTGGCTGAGGAATTCGACCCCTACAACAAACCTGGCGCGGGTCGCTGCTCCTTGCGCACAGGCCTCAGCTCCACAGGACCCACGCCGCTTCCCCTCCAACAGCCCTGAAATCCCCGCTCAGGTGTCCATCCAGGCAGCCATTCATCACCTCACGGAGTACCGCTATGACCGGCCGGTGCGTCTGGGGCCCCAGACCGTCCGCCTCAGGCCGGCTCCCCATACCAGAACCCGGCTGATCTCCTATGCGCTGCGGGTGACGCCGGCCGAGCATTTCATCAACTGGCAACAGGATCCGCACGGCAACTGGCAGGCCCGACTGGTGTTTCCTGAACCCACCCGCGAGTTCAGGCTTGACGTGGATCTCATCACGGAACAGGCCGTGGTGAATCCCTTCGATTTCTTCGTGGAGCCCAGCGCCGAGATCTGGCCGTTTGTCTATGGGCCGCCCTTGATCCACGATCTGGAGGCCTTTCTCAGACCCGAACCGGCCGGACCGTTCCTTCAGCAATTCGTCGCCGCAATCGATCGCACTCCACGCCGCACGGTGGAGCTGCTTGTTGAACTGAATCAGAAGCTGCAGCAGGCGATTCGCTACGTGGTGCGAATGGAGCCCGGAGTGCAGTCGCCGGAGGAGACCCTTGAACGCCGTTCCGGCTCCTGTCGTGACAGCGGCTGGCTGTTGGTTCAGATCCTGCGCAGGCTCGGCTTCGCCAGCCGCTTTGTTTCCGGGTATCTGATCCAGCTCAGACCCGACCTCAAGGCTCTGGATGGACCAACCGGAAGCGACCGCGACTTCACAGACCTGCATGCCTGGTGTGAGGTTTACCTCCCGGGTGCCGGCTGGATCGGCCTTGACCCCACCTCCGGCCTTCTGGCGGGAGAAGGCCACATCCCGCTCTGCGGAACCCCCCATTACCGCAGCGCGGCACCGGTCAGTGGCATCGTTGAGCCCGCGGAGGTGGACTTCCGTTTTCAGATGACCGTCACACGGGTGGCCGAACGCCCTCGGGTGACGGCCCCGTTCTGCGATGCCGCCTGGGAGGCCCTGCTGGATCTCGGAGACCGGATCGAACGGGACCTCATCTCCCAGGACGTCCGCCTGACCATGGGGGGTGAGCCGACCTTCGTCTCCATTGACGATTACCAGAGCCCGGAGTGGACCACGGCAGCCGTGGGTCCAGCCAAGCGGCCTTTGGCCGACAGCCTGATCCGAAGACTGCGGGATGCCTTTGCCCCGAACGGCTTTCTCCACCACGGCCAGGGCAAGTGGTATCCCGGGGAAACTCTCCCCCGCTGGACCTTTTCGCTGTACTGGCGCAAGGACGGCCAGCCCATCTGGCGCAATCCCGGCCTCATCGCCACAGAACGGGAACCCACTCCGGCTGGTCCCGATCAGGCCAGCAGGCTGACCGCTGGAATCGCCGAGCGGCTCGGGGTTGCTCCTGAACGGGTGCTGCCCGCCTACGAGGATCCCGCCTACTGGATTCTTCAGGAAGCCGCCCTGCCGCTGAACGTCGATCCAGCTGACAACCGGATCGATGATCCCGAGCAGAGAGCCCGGATGGCCCGTGTCTTCGCCCGCGGCCTCGGCGAACCCGCCGGCTTCGTGCTGCCGATCCAACGCTGGAACGCGGCGGCCGCTCAGGGACGCTGGATTTCCGAACGGTGGCCGCTCCGGCGCGGAACTCTGTTCCTGATCCCCGGCGACAGTCCACTCGGTCTTCGCCTCCCGCTGGACTCACTCCCCTGGTTACCTCCCGGCGAACGCCCCGTGCTGGTACCGGCTGATCCCGGCTCGATTTCCGGCAGGCTCCCGGACCCGGATCAACTGGTGCAGGCCCTACGTCGCGTGGGGCCTGCCGGGGCTGGGGTTCCGCCCCAATCCCAGTCGGCCCAGGGGGGCTCGACCCATGGCCCCGTGCGCACAGCCCTGGCGGTGGAACCTCGTGATGGGCGCCTCTGCGTGTTTCTGCCACCCACCGAGCGACTCGAGGATTTCCTCGAGCTTGTGGCGGCCGTGGAGTCAACCGCCGAGGAACTCGGCCTGCCGGTGCATGTGGAGGGCTATCCCCCGCCGTCGGATCCACGCCTGCATGTGATCCGTGTGGCGCCTGACCCCGGGGTGATCGAGGTGAACATCCACCCAGCTGAAAGCTGGCGGCAGTCGGTGGCGATCACCACCCGGCTCTATGAGGAAGCTCGGCTCACCAGGCTCGGCACGGAAAAATTCATGGTGGATGGACGCCACCTCGGCACGGGAGGTGGAAATCACGTGGTGATGGGAGGAGCCACACCGGCCGACAGTCCCTTTCTGAGGCGTCCCGATCTGCTGAAATCGCTGATCGTCTACTGGCAGCGGCATCCAGCTCTCTCTTATCTGTTCTCGGGCCTGTTCATCGGCCCCACCAGTCAGGCGCCGCGGCTGGATGAGGCTCGCCACGATGCGCTCTACGAACTCGAGATCGCGCTCTCGCTGGTGCCTGGACCCGATGACGGGCCAGCCCCACGGCCCTGGCTGGTGGACCGACTGTTCCGCAACCTGCTGGTTGACGTCAGCGGCAACACGCATCGGGCTGAGATCTGCATCGACAAGCTCTATTCACCCGACAGCCCCACCGGACGACTCGGGCTGCTGGAATTCCGATCGTTCGAGATGCCTCCGGATGCGCGGATGTCGCTGGCGCAGCAACTGCTGCTGCGGGCGCTCGTGGCCTGGTTCTGGCGGCAACCCCAGGATGGGCCGCTGGTCCGCTGGGGCACCACGCTCCACGACCGGTTCATGCTCCCCCACTTCATCGGGGAAGACTTCGACCAGATCCTCACCGATCTCGCGGCAGCGGGATATGTGTTGGATCCCGTCTGGTTTGAGGCTCAGCGTGAGTTCAGGTTTCCACGGATCGGGCGGGTGGAGCGTGGGGGCATCAGCCTGGAACTCCGCCAGGCCCTGGAACCCTGGCATGTGATGGGGGAAGAGGGTGCAGCGGGCACGACCGTGCGTTATGTGGACAGTTCTCTGGACCGCCTGCAGGTGAAGGTTCAGGGCTGGAATCCAAGCCGCCACAGGCTCAGCTGCAATGGCCGTCGGGTCCCGTTGGTCTCCACGGGAGTTCAGGGGGAAGCCGTCGCCGGGGTGCGCTTCAAGGCCTGGCAGCTTTCGGCCGGACTGCACCCGACGCTCCCGGTTCAGGCACCTCTGGTTTTCGATGTCGTGGACAGCTGGTCGGGGCGATCGCTGGGAGGTTGTATCCACCATGTGGCCCATCCCGGGGGCCGCAATTACGAAACCTTTCCAGTGAACGCCTACGAAGCCGAGGCCCGCCGCCGTGCACGCTTCCAGGAACAGGGACACACCCCTGGGTTCATGAAGCTGCAGGACGAGCCGGTCTCCGAAGACTTTCCACTCACCCTTGATCTGCGCAGACGTCCTTGAGCGGCGAGAGGGCCTGGAGCTGAACGACCTCGAGGGTCTCCTCGAGGGATGTCTCTGAGCTCCAGAGCTCAATGTTGGCCTGCTCCGGAGCTTCAAATCCGAAGGCATCAAACGGGAACAGCACCTTCTCAAGCAGAAATCGCTCAGGCCCGACGCAGCGCAGGACCATCAACTGATCTGTGAAATTGCGATAGCAACAGCTGACCATGACAACGAAAAGAATCTGAAGATTCCTTGCCTAACCTGGAAAAACGGTCAGGTCTGTGTCGGTAGGCACACAGACCTGATCAAACGATCAGAACCAGGTTGTAACGGCTTCGGCGCGGCTGTTCACGTTGGCGACAGGTGTCTCACGGGCGAACTCAAGCCTGATCGAGCGTTCCTGTTCACCATCCGCCGCAACAGCCCGGATCGGATAGAGCTGTTGACCATCACGGAAGGGAACCTGAACCCGGAAGCAACCATCCTGATCGAGGTCAACCCGTTGATCTCCGATGTACAGGCTGGCGTCAGGTTCGGTGGCGCCGTACACGATCAGTTCCGCATCGGCCACCAGCCAGAACGACCGAGGCTTCCGGAGACCGCCGCCTGACTCGCTGAGCCCACTGGCCCAGATGCCGACGCCGGAATCGCTGAGAGCCTGATCGGAGCCTGCTCCTGCCTCATGGAGAAGCTCGGAACCGACACGTCGATGAATCGGGTTCATCTCGATGGAACGTTGGTACAGGCGCTCATGCTCCACGCCACCGCTGGGAATGGATTCGCTGATCTGGAGACTGGAGCTCTCCAGTGAAAAGGGAACGAACTGATCAGCCACATGATCGGAGGGTCCCTCAGCCGGGACCCTGGCAACCGCCGAGACAGCCAGAGGGAGCCAGCCACCTGCGGTCAGCCTGTAGCCAAGTTCCACCCGGTAGTCACGCCCGGACAACGGAATCGGCAGAAACCACTCCCGGCCCTTGGCATCAACCACAAGCTCCTGGCGTGTGTGCGCATGGACAGCTCCCAGGGGCAGACCGGTAACGTCCTCGACCCTCAGACAGAGCTCAGTGGCACCACTGCCGACAGCTCGCTGGCGATCAGCGGGGCTGATGTCCCAGAAGGCGTAGGCCCACTGGGGATCCCTGGGGAGGAAAACCACGAACGTGGACGCGGAGCCACCCCCGTTGCCGGCCGGCACAGCGGGGGAAGGGTGGGCCGGCACCTCAAGCTCAGAGAGCTCGGACGAAGCCTGCTGAATGTCCTGGATGATGAGGTCCTTGGCAGCGGATTCGTCTCGGGTGATGCCAAGCCCGCGGGCCAGTTCACGCAACTGGCGGAGGGACATCTCAGCAAGCCTGGAAAACGGAAGACCCATGCGACGCGACGATTGGTTTCAAAATGTGGCGCCATACTCTTCGAAAGCTGACGAGTCGGGAGTCCTCTGTCATCGGATGAATACCGAAGCTCTCTTCCTCCCGCCCGGATCCGACCGCTGAATGGACAGCCGTCCGACGGCTGATCGGCCGGAACAACCGCAGCTCAGGCCGGCTGCCAGGCACGGCGAACCGCCGGACGCGCCGCGGAAACTGTGTTGAACTCACAACCTTCCGAATTCTGTAGCGCTGATGACATCGGCAACCAAATTCAGACGATCAGAGTTGATCTTGCAAAGGATTTCCATCAACATCGCACTTGGCTGTCATGGCTGAATACAACATTCAGATTGAAGGTGGCTCTTCATTCTCCTGCTCTGACGAAACCTACATTCTTGATGCGGCCGAGGAGCAGGGCATCGATCTTCCTTACTCCTGTCGTGCCGGAGCCTGCAGCACCTGTGCTGGAAAGCTGCTGGCAGGCTCCGTGGATCAATCCGATCAGTCCTTTCTTGACGATGATCAGATGGCACAGGGCTACGCACTGCTCTGCGTGAGTTACCCCACCAGCGACTGCCTCATCAAGACTGAGGTGGAGGATGAACTGGGCTGAATCGGCTTCGGTCGAAACAGCGACCAGTCCCTTCAACTGTGATCCCTCAGGAAAAGGATGGCACTGCCCAGTTCATCGGCAAAGCGATCGATTTCCTCGGGCGTTGTGGTGAATGAAATGCTCGCACGCGCGGTGGCATTCAATCCATAGTGGCGATGCAAGGGCTGGGTGCAGTGATGGCCGCTGCGGATGCAGATGCCGGCAGAATCAAGCAGGGCGGCCAGGTCGTTGGCGTGAAGCCCCCGCACATGGAAGCTGGCCAGCGCACCCCGATCGGGTTGTCGCTCAGGTGGGGGCCCGAGGATCTCCACCCCATCCATGGCCCGCAGGCGATCAAAGAGTCGGCGGGTCAGCTGCTTCTCCCAGGCATGGATGCGATCACGCCCGATGGTCTCGAGATAGTCGAGCGCCGCACCCATCCCGATCGCTTCGCCGATGGCCGGCGTGCCAGCCTCGAACTTGTGAGGGAGATCAGCCCAGCTGCTGTTGTCGAGATAGACGTCCTGAATCATCTCGCCACCCCCCAGGAAGGGGGGCATCGCGTCCAGAAGGGCCTCCCTGGCCCAGAGGAAACCCATGCCTGTCGGACCGCAGAGCTTGTGGGAACTTCCCACCAGGAAGTCGACCCCCAGCTGTGACACATCAACGGGCATGTGTGCCAGGCTCTGACAGGCATCCACCAGCACGAGAGCACCTGCTGAACGAGCCAGCTCCACCACCTGCTCGATCGGGTTGAGGCAGCCGAGGGTGTTGCTCACCTGCACCAGGGTCACCAGCCGGGTGCGCTCGTTGAGCTGGGTCTGCAGATCCTCCAGGTCGAGTTCACCTTCGGCGGTGAGACCGGCGTAGCGCAGCACACAACCGGTTCGGGCAGCCAGAAGCTGCCAGGGAACCAGATTGCTGTGATGCTCCATGAGAGTGAGAAGCACCTCATCGCCTTCCCGCAGATTCGACTCGCCCCAGGTACGCGCCACCAGGTTGATCGCTTCACTGGCATTGCGGGTGTAGACGATCTCGCGGGCGTTGTTTGCGCCGACAAACGCCGCAACTTTCTGCCGTGCTGCTTCGAAGGCCTCGGTGGCGCGTGCGCTGAGCTGATGGGCACCACGATGGACATTGGCATTGTCATGCCCGTAGTAGTGCTGAAGCGCCTCCAGCACCTGACGCGGCTTCTGGCTGGTCGCAGCGTGATCCAGATAGATCAGAGGCTGGCCCAGACAGGCTGTCTGGGCCAGCAACGGGAAATCCGGGCGAGTGAGAGCCGCAAGGTTCAGGGGCGTCTCCAGCGCGGCGGTCGCAGCGGCTGATTCGATGGCAGGGAGGGTGGTCATGAGCTTCCGACCGGATCCAGCAGATGGGCCAGCGGGTTCAAGCCTGCTGCCTCTGCGGGCAGATCGCGAAGAACGTCCTCGCAGAAGGCGCGCTTGAGCAGATCAGAGGCCTGAGGAGCAGCGATTCCGCGGCTCTGAAGATAGAAAAGCTCCTCATCTCTCAGACAACTCACCGTGGCACCGTGGGTGCAGGTGACATCGTCAGCCACGATCTCGAGTTCAGGCTTGGTGTCGATCCGGGCCCG
Source organism: Cyanobacteriota bacterium (assembly GCA_035285465.1). GTDB lineage: Bacteria > Cyanobacteriota > Cyanobacteriia > PCC-6307 > Cyanobiaceae > UBA5018. The sequence continues at coordinate 10,154 of JAYKHC010000042.1, read as the reverse complement.
GGGGGAGAGCAGCAGGTTGCGGCTGAGCTGGGCGGCCCGTGTTCGCTGTGCCATACCAGGCACCTGCACGGCCCCACGGAAGACGCTGCGGCCCCGGCCATCGGCCATGGCCTTGTGGAGCTGATCCAGACTGCCGTCAGGGCCGTCGAACCGCACAAGGCTGTGGGTGTCGACGATCTGTTCGCCGCGACAGGACTGCAGGGTGCGCAGCCGGGTTTCGGCCGCTCCATCAGTCTGAACAATCCGGGGTTCAAACCTCGCCAGGTCCCAGTCTCCGAGAACGGTGGTGACCGCGAGCCGGCTGGAGGGCTCCTGAACGGCGATCCAATGGGCCAGAAGGGAATGACCGGGCCGGCCCAGAGCGAGCATTCCGGCCCGGAGAGAGGCTCCCTCCCCGACGCTCACAACCGTGAGTGAACTCAGCGCGGAGGCCGGTGCCTCAGCTTGCTCGCCGCTGATCACTTCCAGCAGCTCGAGATCGGCTCCGGGTTCCAGCAGGAGCACAAGCTGGGTGCCCCCCAGGCCGGAGCCTCCCGGCAATCGGGAGAGCAGCAACGGTTGTGACACACGACCACAGATCCGAAGGGCCAGGAACGCCCCATGGCCCTGGTCGATGGCGGCACGGTTGAGCTGCACAGGCCAGTGTTGGCTGCTGCCGCTGGTCTCCAGGACTGAACCGAGCAGTTCGGTTGCGGCATCGGGGGCCAGTGGCTCGATCCCCGCAGGCAGCGGCGAGGCCTCGACCCTGAGACTGCTGAGCGCGAAGTGGGGAGCGATCCGGGCCAGAACGGCCAGATCCGTGAATCTCCAATCCTCCTGTCGCGGTCCTGGAAGCGGTGCGCCGGCCAGGGCGGCCAACCAGGGGGCAGCTCCAGGCGGAGCGGAGGCGGGAGCAGCGGCTGCCGGCATCAGACCACCTCCAGAGGAGCAGGGGCCGACTCGAGCCGGGCCAGTTCGGCGTCAACCCAGTCGTAACCGCTGCGCTCCAGTTCAAGGGCCAGATCCTTGGCGCCGCTGCGCAGAATCCGCCCAGCCGCCATCACATGGACGTAATCAGGCGTGATCAGATCCAGCAGCCGCTGGTAGTGCGTGATCAGAAGAGTGGCACTGTCAGCTCGGGCCAGCTGGCTCACGCCGCCGGCCACGATCCGCAGAGCGTCGATGTCCAGACCCGAGTCGGTTTCATCCAGGATCGACAGATCGGGTTCCAGCAGAGCCATCTGCAGGATTTCATTGCGCTTCTTCTCACCACCGCTGAAACCCTCATTCACCGAGCGCTCCAGAAACGCCGGATCCATCTGAACCACGGACAGCCGCTCTCGAACCAGGTCTTCGAAGGCGAACGTATCGAGTTCGTCCTGACCCCGATGCTGGCGACGGGCGTTGGTGGCCACCCGCAGAAATTCAAGGTTGCTGACACCCGGGATCTCAACCGGGTATTGAAAACCCAGAAAAATGCCGCTGCGCGCCCGTCTTTCAGGAGGCAGCTCGAGAAGGTTCTCGCCGAGATAGGTGGCCGAGCCACCGGTGACGGTGTAAGCCGGATGGCCGGCAAGAACCTTGCTGAGGGTGCTCTTGCCACTGCCGTTGCGCCCCATCAGCGCATGAATTTCACCGGCCCGGATGCTGAGGGTCACGCCCCTGAGGATCGGCTGGCCATCCACGCTGGCCTGAAGGTCGCGGAGCTCAAGCAGAACGGGTGCGTCAGGAATGATCACAGCGTGGGAGATCTGGCGGAGAGGGGAAGGTGCAGCAGGATCGGGTGAGCCGGCAGGCGGAAAGAGGAGTGCGTTCTCAACCCACGGAGCCCTCGAGCTTGAGGGCCAGGAGTTTGTCAGCCTCTGCGGCGAACTCCATCGGCAGCTGATTGAACACATCGCGGCAGAAACCGCTGACCAGCATCGAGACAGCCTCTTCGAAGCTCACACCACGGCTCTGAAGGTAGAAGAGTTGATCTTCCGAGATGCGGCAGGTGCTGGCCTCGTGCTCCACGGCGGAGTCCGGCTGCTGACTGCGGATGTAGGGATAGGTGTTGGCGGCAGCCTGATCCCCGATCAGCATGGAATCGCACTGGCTGTAATTCCTGGCTCCAACGGCCTTGGGTCCGATCTGAACCAGACCGCGGTAGCTGTTGGAGGAATGCCCGGCGCTGATCCCTTTGCTGACGATCGTGGATCGGGTGCGAGGTCCGACATGGACCATCTTGGTGCCGGTGTCAGCCTGCTGGCGGTTGTTGGTGAGGGCAACGGAATAGAACTCACCCACTGAATCCGCACCCTGAAGCACGCAGCCGGGGTATTTCCAGGTAATCGCAGAGCCCGTTTCCACCTGGGTCCAGCTGATCTTGCTGCGAGCGCCTCGGCACTGGCCGCGCTTGGTCACGAAGTTGTAGATCCCACCCTTGCCACTCTCGTCGCCTGCGTACCAGTTCTGGACGGTGGAGTACTTGATGGATGCGTCGTCCAGGGCCACCAGCTCCACCACGGCGGCATGCAGCTGGTTGGTGTCGAACATCGGCGCCGTGCAGCCCTCGAGGTAGCTCACCGAAGCCCCCTCTTCCGCCACCAGCAGAGTGCGCTCAAATTGTCCGGTATCTCCCGAATTGATCCGAAAATAGGTGGAAAGTTCCATCGGGCATTCCACACCCTTGGGAACAAAGACGAAGGATCCGTCGCTGAAAACCGCCGAGTTCAAAGCGGCAAAATAATTATCTGTTGAGGGAACCACCGTACCGAGATAGCGCTCAACCAGATCGGGATGCTCTCGCACAGCCTCGCTGATGGAGCAGAAAATCACACCGTGTTCAGCCAGTTTTTCCTTGTATGTTGTAGCGATCGAAACGCTGTCAAACACCGCGTCGACGGCCACATTGGAAAGTCGCTTCTGCTCACTGAGAGGAATACCCAGCTTGTCAAAGGTTTCCAGCAACTTCGGATCGACCTCGTCGAGGCTCTCCCGCTTCGGCTGCTGCTTGGGAGCCGCGTAGTAAACAATGTCCTGATAGTCGATGGACGGGTAGCTGATCGCAGCCCAGTCGGGCGTGGGCATCTGCAGCCACTGCTCAAAGGCACGCAGCCGGAAGCGAAGCAGGAATTCCGGTTCCTGCTTCTTGGCTGAAATCAGGCGAACAACCTGCTCGCTGAGGCCCTTGGCGATCTTCTCGGTTTCGATCTCGGTGACGAAGCCGTAGCGGTACGGCTGTGAAACCAGTTCCCCAACAGTGGCCGTGCTTGTCATGGTCGGGCGTCAAAGAGGCGGTGGATCACTGGCCGGAGGTGGCTGACCTGATCTCAGCCGCGGTGATGGTCTGAGCATCCCCGCGGAACGGGTTGTCCTCGGTGAGGAAGAGCATGCAATGGCATTCCTTGCGTTCGCGCATCGGAACACAGGGACAGTTCCAGAAGGCCTGGGCCACCTCGGCTTCCTTGTCCTCGTAGTGGCGGCAGGGACAGAGCGCGCCGCCGAGCTCATCCTTGTGCCGCGCCAGGCCCTCCAGCACCACAGCCGTCACCCCTGGATCGCTGCAGAAGTAGGTTCCGGTGCGCTGGGCATAGGTTTCCGCGAACTTGCGGATCACCTCCAGGCTGTCGGAGCTGGATGGAACCGGAGTGGGCGAGGAATCAGCCATCGGTCAGGGAAGCCCGGGGGAAGATGGAAGGAGAGGCCTGACACCGAACGGGCTTTACGAAACGCCAGGGTTTCCTTTCAGGGCACCCTAGGGCAGGGCCCGCGGTGTTGTGGACCGTGTCCATTGTGCCCGCCGCGGCGGTCGTGCCCTCCCCCCCACTTCACTCCCATACGTGGCAAGGTGGTTCCTGTAACGACCTGTCCGGCGTCACCCCGATGCCAACCGTGAGGATGAGTCCCTCCGTCCCACAAGCCCAGAGCCAGGCCAGCGGGGCTCCCGCAACCACCCGCAATGCCGCCCTTGCCCTGCTTGTGCGGCACGGAGAGTGCACAGCAGCGGATCTGGCAGGCCAGCTCGCCGTGTCGGTTCAGGTGATGCGGCGCCATCTGCGCAGCCTCGAGGAGGACGGTCTTGTGGAGGCCAGTCCGGCCTCGGAGGGTCCAGGACGCCCCAGCAATCACTGGCGCCTCACCAGCCGAGGGCAGGACCGCTTCCCGGACGGCAGCGAGCACTTCGCCCTCGGGCTGCTCGAATCCCTGGCCGACACCCTCCCCGCTGCGACCGTGCAGGAGCTGATGGCTCGGCAGGCTTCCCAGAAGGCGCTGTCCTACCTCGAGCAGATCGGATCCGGCCCCCTCAAGGACCGGATCCAGAAGCTGGTGGAGCTTCGCCGCCGAGAGGGCTACGTGGCGGAGGTCTCGGCAGACCCGGAACTGCCTGCCACCGGCTGGATCCTCAGCGAGTTCCACTGTTCGGTGATGAGAATCGCCCAGCAGTTCCCCTGCGTCTGCGACCAGGAGCTGCAACTGATGCGCTGCACCTTCCCGGACTGCAGCGTCGAGCGGGTGCACTGGCGCCTGGAGGCCGGCCATTCCTGCGGATTCCGTGTGATCCCGAAGGACTCCGGCCCAGCCTGAGCCTTTCCTTTGGCCTCGCATGCATGGAAAACCCGCTGACCAGCCGCGAGCTCTCCCTGCTGGAATCCAGCCTGCTGCCGGCACTGGAGCGCCACCACCTCCGTCTGCTGGCCCACGGACTTCGCACCCTCCAGGCCGTGGCCGGGCGCCGCAGCGGCCAGCCCCCCGATCATGCGCAGATCGAGGCCTGGGTTCTCGCTCAGGCCGTCATCGCCGACGACCCCGCCTTTGCCAAGGCATGGGCTCGCCAGCTTCATGGTTCTGGAGCTCAGCTCAGCTCGATCGCCGCTGGGTGCGGCTGCGATCCCCTGGCCCTGGAACTCCAGGACCTGATCCGCTGGGCCCAGGCTGAGGCAGACGCCCGGCTCACCTGAACACCACCACCGGCTGCTTTCAGATCGCCACCAGAGTCACGCCCGTCAGAGCCAGCAGAGCGGCCAGCCGGCCCAGTTGCCCCGGCTGATCTCCCTCCCTGCCCGCCAGGGGAAGAGCCATCACCGGAGCGGTGGCGAGCAGGGCCACAGCCACCCCTCCCTCCAGGCGTTCCAGCGCCAGCTGCTGGAGCACGATCCCAGCGCTGGTGCCGAGCAGGGTGGCCAGCAGCACCCGAGGCCAGCGGGTCCGAGAAGGACGGGGCCCGGACCCGGGCCCGGGAAGCCGGGCCAACAGCGGCAGCAGCACCAGCGCTGCAGCGGCCAGACGGATCGTGGCTGACTGCAGCGGCGTCAGCAGCGCCTCGCGCAGAGCTGCCCGCGACAGCAGAGCCCCGGCCCCACCACAGAACAGAGCCCCAAGAGCCAGCACCACGCCGCCGCCGCGTTGAAGGTCAGGCAATGGGCCCGCGGCCAGCGGCTTCTGACGCGCCACCAACCCGACGGCCAGACTGATCAGGGCAATGCCGAGCCCTTGATGCGGCGCAGGCAGCTCCGCCAGCAGCCAGGCTCCCGCCAGCGCTGTGAGCGCCGGGCCACCGGCATCGATGGTGAGTGTGCGGCGGGTGCCCAGTCGCCGCAGGGCCGCGAAATAGAGACTGTCACCCACGGCAATCCCCAGCACCCCACTGAGCACCAGCCAGAGCACAGGTGGCGTGAGATCCATGCCCTGATGAAGCAACAGCAGCAGCGGCAGTTGGAACCCGAGCGCCACCAGATTCTTGATCAGATTCAGCTGAACCGGCCCCAGGGACGTGGGCAACGAACGCCAGAGGGCACTGGCCAGGGTCCAGCAGAAAGCGGCCCCCAGCGCCGCCACCACTCCGATCAGGTCGGCCACACAGGCCCCGGCCACGCCCTGCGATCATCGCGGGAGCACATCAGGGGCGACTCCCATGGGCCTGGCCATTGCCGACGCCATCGGTTTCTTCCGGCTGAGCTGTGGTCGCTGGCGATCCCAGCGCAGCAGCCATCACCTCCTGCATCGCCGCGCTGAAGCCGGAGCCTCCTTCATCGAGGTGATCGAGCTGGAGCCAAGCGATCCTCAGCTGATCGCGGTCGCCGAACTGCATGGAGAAGCCCCAGCCCGGCTCGTCGGTGGCTGCCGTGTGAGCTGGAATGCCTCGATGGCCTGGGACCAGGCGGGTGAAGCCCATGAGGGGGTGAGCGTGTTCGGCCTGATCCCCACGGATGACCAGGGCCGCTCGGGGCTGTTGCTGCGCGACAGGGGCTACGCGGAAACCGCACCGGTGGCCGGCCGGTTTGCCATGGATGAGCGGGACGGACTGCTGCTCACCACCAGCTACGAGACGATGTCCAGCCTGGAGCGCTTCAGCTTCGCGGGGCCAGACATCCGCCTGCGCACCAGCACAGTGGAAGGCCTCTCCAACACGGCCTCGTTCTGCGTGGAGACCCGGATCAGCGCACCAGGTGTCAGCGAGGGCCCCTGCGCTGAGGGGCCTGCTCGGCCTGCCTCGCCCGCTCAGCTCTCGCTGCTCGGCTGGTAGGGAACCACCCGTCCGCCACCTGTCCGCCAACGTTACGGACTGTGAGCCCTCTCCCAGCCGATCAGGCCCTGCTCCGAGCGCACTTCTACGATCCCCAGCGTCGGATGCCGTACACGCGTGGCCCTGCCTCTTCTGAAATACGCACCCACCACCCAGAACTCCCGGGTGAAGGCCCTGAGGGTGGGTTCGGACGAGGATCCGAAAGCCGTATCCATGGAGAAGGCCATGGATCGAGAGGATCAGAACTTCGTGATTGAGGCGGCCTACCGCCAGATCTTCTTCCACGCCTTCAAGGTTGACCGCGACCGCACCCTGGAATCCCAGCTGCGCGATGGCCAGATCACGGTGAGGGATTTCATCCGCTCGCTGTGTCTCTCCGATACCTTCACCCGCAGCTTCTACAACCTGAACAGCAACTACAAGGTTGCCCGGCACCTCGTTGAGAAGCTTCTGGGGCGCTCCACCTTCGGAAAGGCCGAGGAAATCGCCTGGTCTGCTGTGCTCATGACCCGAGGTGTCAGGGGCATGGTGGACGACATTCTCGACAGCCAGGAATACCTCGACAACTTCGGGTACGACACCGTTCCCTTCCACCGCAACCGGGTGGTGGGCAGCAGGGATCTCGGAGAGACCCCCTTCAACATCACCAGCCCGCGCTACGACGCCTACTACCGGGGGATCCTCGGTTTCCCGCAGGTGGTGTTCACCGGCACGGCCAGAACCTACCCGGAGCGTGCCCGCCAGCGGCGCGGGGGCTATCCGGAGGACTACCTGCCCTGGGTGCGCAGTCTGCCTGCGATGCGCGTCAGCGGAGCGCCGGCAGGCAGCACCGGCATGGACTATCTCGCCAAGGTTCCCTACCGCAGCATCGGCCGTTGATCCGAGCCGGGGCATTCCCGATCACCGAGGCGGCTTCAGGGCCGCCTTTTCCATGCCTGCTGTTGACAGGGATCCAGAGCTGAAAAGTACCCTTCGTGACCGATGGAGGTCAGAGGTTGCTGACTGCCCGATGCAACCCGCCTCCAAGCCAGGGAGACTCACGCAGACTGATCCCAAGAGAATTCGGAAGCTGTGAGTCAGGCCCTTTCCTCGTTAGCCCGGATGACCCTGCGCCAACTGCGCCAGATCGCCAGCGACCTGGGAGTTTCTCTTTACAGCCGGAAATCCAAGGAGGAGCTTGTGGCGGCCATCAGCGAACGACAGGACCTTCCTGAGTCCGAACCCAAGCCCAGCCGACCTGAATCGCTGCCGGCGCCGCGGCCGGAGGCCGGCACGCACGTGGTGTTTCTGCCGCGGGACCCCCAGTGGGCCTATGTGTTCTGGGAAATCTCTGAACAGGACCGCGACCTGGCCCTGTCTGCCGGTGCCAACCAACTCTGTCTGCGGGTGGCCGATGTCACCGGACTCTCCGGCGGTGCTGCCCACCCCCACACCCTTCAGGAAGTCGTTGTCGACAGCTACGCCACCGAGTGGTACCTCCCTGTTCCCCTGAGTGATCGCGACTACCGGGTTGAGCTGGGCTATCGCAAAGGGCCAGGTGGGGGCTGGATCTCACTCGCCTTCTCCTCGGTGGCACGAGTGCCCGCTCTGCATCCAAGCGATCAGATCCTGGATCAGTTCGTTCCCTTCTCGCTTGAAACCGTTCCCACGCTTCCCCTCAACCCGGTGGAGCCCGCGGACAACGGACTCCACGAACGGCTCTATCAGACAGCCACCAGCCGCTCCCGACGCATCGGCCATGGCTCCGAGGCCTTCCATGAGCTTGAGGGTTCGGGCCTGATCCGTTCGGAGCACAGTGATTCCGGTGCTGGATTCTGGGCCAGCGGTCGTCACGAGTCGGGGATCGGAGGGGTTGCAGCCCGGCAGCGTTCCTTCTGGCTGGTGGCTGATGCTGAACTGATTGTGTATGGAGCCACCGATCCATCGGCCCGGCTGATGATCGGTGGGGAGGAAGTGCCCCTCTCTGCCGACGGCACCTTCCGGATCCAGGTGCCCTTCCGCGACGGCGACCAGCTCTATCCGATCGAGGCCATCTCAGCTGATGGAGAGCAGACCCGCCACATCACCATGGAATTCCGCCGCTCAACCCCGCAGGATCTCAGCAATCCCGCCGACCAATCCATCGCTGAATGGTTCTGATGAACACCACCGTCACCCGAGGGCTCGTGGCCCTCACGCCCATGGCCGGTGCCCTGGCCTTCCCTCTGGCGGTCCCTCTCGTGATGAAGCATGTGGGGATTCCTGCCGCGGTGCTCACAGCCGTCGTGGTGGGAACGCTGTGGTTTGTGGCCATGCTCCGCACCTCGGAGTTGCCCCAGCACTGACACCTCCGCTGAACAGGGCCATCCTGAGGTGGTCTGATCGACCCCCTGATGCCCCGTTCCGTCCCAATGCGACGGCGAGTGTTTCCCGGGGTCTCAGCCTTGATCTGGTTGATCTCGGGGTGTCAGTCAGCGGCCCGCCTCACCGGCACGGCAACCTCACCCGGCCCGATGCCAGTGGGCATCGAGGTGGTGTTCAACCACAACGAGAACCGCCGCTATCGAAGCCCGATTGATGGAGAATGGCGGCGGGGTGATGATCTCGAAGCCTTCATCCTCAAAGGAATCGCTGAAGCGAAGCGGGAAATCCTTGTGGCCGTGCAGGAGCTTTCGCTCCCTGCAGTCGCCCGTGCGCTGGTGGAACGCCACCGTGAGGGGCTCAGCGTGAAGGTTGTTCTGGAGAACACCTACTCGGTTCCCTGGAGCCAGCAGCATCCGGCAGACCTCGTTCCACACCAGCGCAGGCGCCGCAATCAGCTGAGCCAGCTGGGATGGGGCGATGCGGTGGCCATCCTGCAGCAAGGCGGAGTACCGCTGATCGACGACACCGCTGATGGCAGCAAAGGCAGCGGCCTGATGCACAGCAAATTCATCGTTTTCGATGGGCAGGTTGTGATCACCGGCTCAGCGAACTTCACACCATCCGGCCTGCATGGCGATCCCGATGATCGCCGAAGCCGCGGCAATGTGAACCATCTGCTGCGGTTCGAGAGCGCGCAACTGGCAGCTCTGTTCTCCGAGGAGTTCCAGCGACTCTGGGGCGACGGGCCGGGTGGGGCGACGGACAGCCGCTTCGGAATCGCCAAGAATTCCGGCGGCCTGAAGATGGTGCAGGTCGGCAACACCCCCGTGGGCGTCCTGTTCGCTCCCCATCGGCGTCGCGACCCCAACCACGGCCTCGAGTTGATCAACACGGTGCTCGCACGGGCCAGGCGGCAGGTGGATCTGGCCCTGTTCGTGTTGTCCGAGCAGAGTGTCACGGACACCCTCGGCAAGCTGCAGCGCCGTGGCGTGAAGATCCGCCTGCTGGCGGATCCAGGGTTTGCCAACCGCTCCTTCAGCGAGGTGCTTGATCTGCTGGGCACCGAGATGACCGATCACCGCTGCAAGATCGAAGCCGGAAACAAACCGCTGAGTGAACCTCTTGACGGTGTCGGAACGCCAAGGCTGGCTCCCGGAGACAAGCTGCACCACAAACTGGCTGTGATCGACAGGCGGCACGTGATCACCGGTTCCTTCAACTGGAGTCCCTCGGCAGCCCATCAGAACGATGAAACCCTGCTGGTGATCGATTCACCCAGGCTCGCCAGTCACTTCAGCGCTGAAATCGACCGGCTGTGGCGAGGTGC
>JAYKHC010000041.1:0-6874 GCA_035285465.1 Cyanobacteriota bacterium | reverse complement strand
ACAACTTCCCGCTGGACCTGGCTGCTGCTGATGCCACCCCGGTGGCTCTGAGCGCCCCTGCGATTGGCTGAGCCAAGCTGAGATCAGCCAGAAGACGGACCCGAGCCCCCTGCCCCTGGCAGGGGGTTTTGTTTATTCCAGGATCGCGCCGCGATCCCGGATTGTTCGTTGATCCTCACGTTCAGGCCCCTGTCCGCGGAAGGGGAGGCTTGTGGAGCTGGGTTTGATCGAGAAAAACGGCACATTCTCTGAGCCCTGATTCGGTTGAGTCTGCAGGTGCTGACAGTTGCTCCCGTAGGCGTGTCCAGGCGTGGGATGATTCAAAAATTAACCTTCATCAACTTGAGGCTGATGGCTGTTTCCGGAGTTGTCGATTCTTCACTGACTTCCTGGACAGTTGCTCAGCTCCGGGAGCTGGCTGGGCGTCTTGGCCTCACCCGCTACAGCACCTTGACCAAGGCACGGTTGATTGAGCTGATCACCGAAACGCTCAGCCAGACCGACTTCAGCAGCAACGAACCCGAGCATCAGACCCTGGACGCCGTCTCTGATGTCGTCGAAACCCATGTGGTGTTTCTCCCTCGTGACCCCCAGTGGGCTTACGTCTTCTGGGAGATCAGTGCTGAGGATCAAGCGAGGGCCCAGGAGTCAGGCGCCCAGCAGCTCTGCCTGCGCATGGCCGATGTCACCGGCCTGACTCCCGGATCCATTCATGCCCACGCGCTGCAGGAAGTGGTCGTGGACTCCAGCAGTCGGGAGTGGTTCCTTCCGGTGCCCCTTTCAGGCAGGGACTACCGGGTGGAACTGGGCTACAGGCTCAGCCACGGTGGCTGGTACTCCCTGGCAATCTCCTCCACGGCCAGGATGCCCGCCCAGGGACCCTGTGAAACGATCTCCGACGCTTTTGTCCCCTTCACCCTCGACAATCCAGGTCCGGTTGTGGAGATTGCCGAAGCCGGTCCGGGTGTCACCCATGAACATCTCTATCGGTTGGCAACAGTCACCCAGCCTCAGTTGCGTCGTGTCGGTTCGGAATGGCTTCAGGACAACCATTCCAGGCAGCCTGGGGGCTTCCTTGATTCGGGTGCCGGGTTCTGGGCCAGTGGCCGCAGTGAGTCCGGGGCCGGAATCCAGCGCCAGCGCTCCTTCTGGCTGGTCGCCGATGCCGAACTGATCGTTTACGGCGCCACGGAGCCTGATGCCGAAGTGTTCCTCGGTGACGAGCGGGTGGATCTGGCTTCCGATGGCACCTTCCGGGTGCATGTTCCCTTCCGGGATGGCGATCAGAATTACCCGATCAAGGCTGTGGCGGCCGATGGGGTGCAGCAGCGTTCCATCCGGATGGAATTCCAGCGGCGAACCCCGGTTGCGCAGGTCAACACTCGGGAGCATGCCGCAGCCGAGTGGTTCTGATCCCCTCGATCTGGTGCTTCTGCTGGCGGTGAAGGGTGGGGTGGTTGCAGCCAGATCCTTCGTCATGTGAGGTGAGCCTCTGCCGGGCCACGCTGGTTGACAGCCTCCGCTCCTGAGTTCAGGATCCATCAGGATCAGTGGATGGCCACGGCACAAGCGACTCCCTCCAACGCGCTCTGCTCCGATCGGCTCGCCCGTCGCCGCCGTGGATCGTTGCGGTTTGCCGCTGTCCTGGCTCTTGGACTTGGATCCATCGCCTGGCTGGGAAGGGCGACCGATCCTGCCACCAGGCCACTGGCAGGGAAGCCGATCACCCTTGGAGCAACCATCGCTCTCACCGGGAATGCCAACCTGTACGGCCAGGATCAGCGTGCAGGTCTCACCATCGCTGACCGCTGGTTTCGCGAAGTCGGGTTCGTCGAGCCCGAGGGGTCAGCAGAAGGTTTGTCGCTGAGGCTCCAGATTGAAGACGGTGGTTCCGATGAGCCGAGCGCCATTGCCGCGTTCAACCTTTTGATTCGCGAGGGGGTTGTTGCCCTGATTGGCCCCACCCTGTCCCAACAGGCATTTGCCGCTGATCCGATCCCCCAGCGCCAGGGCGTGCCCGTGGTGGCTCCCTCCAACACCGCCAGTGGCATCCCTCAGATCGGCCATTTCATCAGTCGGGTGTCAGCGCAGAGCTCGGTGATTGCCCCTCTCTCGATTGCAGAGGCCCTGCGGCGTGATCCCTCGATCCGGCGGGTTGCTCTCTTCTATGCCCAGGACGATGCATACAGCACCGCCGAGAGCTCGATCTTTCTGAAAGCCCTCAAGGCCAGAGGCCTCACTCCGGTCACGGTGCAACGGACACAGATCGCAGAGAATGATTTTCAGGCACCGATCACCAGCGCTCTTCGGCATCAACCCCAGCTGGTCGTGATGTCCGTGCAGGCCGTGGCTGGAGGAAACATGATCCGCCAGCTGCGCGAACTCGGTTACCAAGGCCAGATCGTTGTCGGGAATGGGCTCAACACTCCGAACATCTATCCGATCTGTCAGCGCTGGTGTAATGGAATCCTGATCGCCCAGGCGTACAGCCCGGAACTCGACACTCCGATCAACCGCGCGTTCCTGCGCCTGTTCCGCGAGTTTCACGGGTCTCAGCCTCCTCCTCAGATCACTGCTCAGGCCTTCACCGCTTATCAGGTACTGGCTGAGTCGCTCCAGCGCCTGCAGCGCAAGCGAGCGCTCGACAGCGTCACCCTGGGCCAGGCCCGGGCTCGGCTGATGGATGAGTTGCTTGCTGGCCGCTATCAAACACCTCTGGGCCCGATCCACTTCACTCCGGACGGGGAGGTTGTACAGAGTCGGTTCTATGTGGCCGAAGTCAGGATGGACCCCGGTGGCCGCGACGGTCGCTTTGCCCTGGTCCGGGAGCAGCAGCTGCCAGAGGTCACCCCTTGATTGAACTCGTTCTCCAGAGCTTGTTGAATGGTGCAGCCAGTGGAGGGGTCTATGCACTGGTGGCTCTGGGATACACCTTGATCTTCTCTGTTCTGGGCGTGATCAACTTCGCCCAGGGCGCCCTGTTTTCCATCGGCGGTTATTTCACCTACCTGTTGCTCGGTGGAAAGATCGGTGCCAACGGGGCCTTCCCGGGCCTGGCTCTGCCAGCGGGTCTGCCGTTCTGGTTGGCGCTGCTGCTGGCAGCAGTCGCTTCCGGGCTGGTGGGTCTGCTTGTGGAACGGCTCGCCTTTGCGCCTCTGCGCCGCTCGGGCTCTGAACCCCTGCAGGCTCTGATCACGAGTCTGGGTGCCGGAGTTGTGCTGGTGAACCTGTTGCAGATCCTGATGGGGGCGGAGGGTTATTCCTTCCCGGAGGGAGCCCTGTTGATGGCTGGGTTGCCCGATGCCCTGGTGATCGCAGGGGCTCGAATTCGCACCGTGCAACTGCTGCTGCTGGTGGTTTCGGTGGTGGCCGTGGTGATGCTCACGATCTGGCTGGAACGCAGTCGCGCTGGCAAGGCTCTGCGCGCGGTGGCCGAAGATCCCACGACCGCCTTGTATCTGGGCATCGACAGTGGGGCCATGGTGCGCCTGGCCTTTTTCCTGAGCGGGGCGATGGCCGGTCTCGGGGGAGGGTTGATCGGTCTGAGCGTGAGCTTGCCGGGCCCGTATTTCGGGATTGGCTATGGACTCAAGGGGCTGGCTGTTCTTGTGCTCGGTGGGCTCGGCAGCGTGCCTGGTGCCATTGCCGGAGGCCTGCTGATGGGCCTTGCTGAGGCCCTGGTGCCCCCCGATGCTTCGGGTTGGCGCGATGCCATGGCGTTCACGATTCTGTTTGCCGTGTTGCTTGTGCGCCCGAGCGGTCTGCTTGGCTCCGGTCCGATTGAGAAGGTATGACCCCCCATGATCGATAACGGCCTCCTGGTGCAGATGCTGTTGGGTGCCCTGCTCGGCCTCTCGGTGTATCTGCCGTTGTCGGCCGGGCAGCTTTCGCTGGCCACACCGGCGTTTTACGCCGTTGGGGGGACTCTGGCGGCCCTGTTGTCCACCCGTTGGTCAGCCCTGGGGGCCACGGCGGCTGGAAGCCTGCCTCCGGCTTCGTTCCTGCTGGTGCTGATCCTGGGTGGGCTGCTGGCCGGTGGGCTTGCCGTGGTGGTAGGGCAGCTCGTACTGCGCTTGCGGGGGATTTATCTGGCGATCTCCACCATCGCTCTGGTGGAGATCGTGAGAGTGGCGATTCTCAATCTCCCGTTCACGGGTGGAGCCGTGGGGATCTTTTCGATTCCCCAGCCCTTCTCGGAGGCTGGCGGTTATCTGGTTCCCGCCCTGGCGATGCTCGGGCTCACGGCCGCTCTCTGCCACAGGCTTGAAACCCTGCCACTCGGGCGTGCCATGGGCGCGATTCGCGAGGATGAACTGGCCGCCCGTTGCATGGGCATTGACACCACGCGCGTGAAGTTGATCGCCTTTGTGATCAGCGCCGTTGTGGCCGGAAGCACGGGTGCTCTGGCGGCCCACTTCCTCAACACCTGGAATGCCCGTCAGGGCAGTTTCGATGTGAGCGTCACCACCCTGGCCTTTGTGATTCTCGGGGGCTCACGCACCTGGTTGGGGCCCGTTGCAGGGGGGCTGCTGCTCACCGCTCTGCCCGAGCTGCTTCGGCCTGTCGGTGATGTGAGGCTGGTGGTTTTCGGGCTGGTGATCCTCCTGGGACCGGTGATCTTCCCGGGGGGGCTGGTCACCACCGGGTTGCTTGAACGGTTGGGCCGCAGCTTTGTCCCTCGTCGGCACAGCGCAAGCGAGGTCCGATGACCCAACCACCGCTGCTTGAGCTGCAGGAGATCACCTGCCGGTTTGGCGGTCTGGTGGCCCTTGATCGGGTCAGTTTCTCTGTTCATTCTGGAGAGATCTTCGGCTTGATCGGTCCGAATGGAGCCGGCAAGACCACTCTGTTCAACCTGATCTCCGGGGTCACCGTCGCCTCCGCAGGAAAGGTCTGCTGGCGGGGTGAATCGATCTTGGCTTTACCTCCCCATCGACGCAATCGGCTGGGAATGGCACGCACCTTCCAGAACCTGCGGTTGTTCGATCGTCTGACTGTTCTGGAGAATCTGATGGCAACGATGCAACGACAGCCGTCCAGTGAGCGGGAACGCCTTCGGAGCGCCTGGCAGCTTCTGGAGGAGCTGGGCCTGATCCAGCTTGCCGATCGGGATGCCGGCACTCTGGCTTATGGAGATCGTCGTCGCCTGGAGATTGCCCGTGCTCTGGCAACCAGGCCCAAGCTGTTGTTGCTCGATGAACCAGCCGCTGGCCTCAATCCAAGTGAAAAGGACGGGCTGTGCCGCCTGATCAGCGCCTTGCGAAGCCGCCATCAGCTCACCGTGATGGTGATCGAACATCACGTGCCCTTGCTCATGCGGCTCTGCGACCGGATGGCCGTGCTCGACTTCGGTGTACGCATCGCGCTCGGCAGCCCTGAGCAGATACGCCATGACCCGAGGGTGATCGAGGCCTACCTGGGAGGAGCGGTTTGATGGCGGGATCGCAGCGGCCCGAGCCCCTGTTGCGGCTGGAGTCCCTGGTTGTGCGCTACGGCAGCGTTGAGGCTCTCCACGGACTGGATCTGGAGGTGGGCCGAGGGGAATTGGTCACGTTGCTGGGCTCTAACGGTGCTGGGAAGAGCACCACCCTGCGCACGATCTCGGGCCTGGTGCCTGTCAGCTCCGGTCGGGTGACGTGGCGTGGGGCGGATCTGGCGGGTATTCCGGCCCATCGGCTTGTTCGCCTTGGTCTCGGTCACTGTCCGGAGGGCAGGCGGGTGATCAGTCGCCAGAGCGTGACCGCAAATCTGGAGTTGGGGGCTTACCGACGTCGGGATGGCGCCGGCATCAAGAGGGATCTCAACCGCTGCTACTCCCTGTTCCCCCGCCTGGCCGAGCGGCGCCAGCAGCTGGCTGGTTCCCTGTCCGGTGGTGAGCAACAGATGCTGGCGATTGCCCGGGCCCTGATGAGCAGCCCGGAGTTGTTGATGCTCGATGAGCCGAGTCTGGGCCTGGCTCCTCGCCTGGTGGTTGATGTGATGAGCGCTCTGGCAGAGCTGCATCGCGAGGGCCTCACCATCCTGTTGGTTGAGCAGAACGCCAATGCGGCGCTGGCCATCGCTGACCGTGGTTACGTGCTGGAGGCCGGACGTCTGACCATGGTCGGATCCGCGGCAACCTTGCTGGCAGACGAGGGGCTGCGGGCTTCCTATCTCGGTGGCTGAAGCGATCGGCCTGATCTCATCAAAGCTGCACAAGCGGGGGTCAACGCACCGGCCATAACAGCCTCAGCCCAAGCGACAGCTCCCGCCCTTTCATCTGAAACAGCCCCCAGCGAACGTTCCAGGGTGCCTTGAGAAAGAGCTGAAGCATCGCCTGCAGCAACTGCGTCACTGTGAGCGTGTTGGCCAGGAACCCATACCAGAGCGGATTCGGCAGGGAGAAAAAGGTGGCGAAGAAGGCCCGGAGCTGCGCTTCGCTGAAGCGCATCAGTTTCTCCAGGCCGAATTGATAGAGAGCATGCTTGCGTCGCAGCGGCCGAGGCCAGAGCGCCTCCCAGCCGATCCGCGCCAGCTGGGCTGATCCCAGTGCCGGGTTGGCCAGGGCTTCTGCCAGGGCTTCCGCCAGCGTCGGAGCCCGCCGCAGCAGCGAACCCACCATGTAGCCGGAGGCTGGATGCACCATGGAAGCGGCTCCGCCAAAGCCCAGCACCGGCTGGTGCAGATCCGGCAGTGGCAGGTTCATCGGGAAAAGGCAGAACTCCTCGTGCTGCACCTCCAGCAGCTCCACGCCCCGATGGGCCAGGCGCTGCTTCAGCCTCTGCTGCAGCAACGAATAGGGAACAGGCGGCGCGAGGGCGAGCGAGGTTTCCTCCACAAAAAAAACACCATCTCCCAGATCCATGGCATAGAGAAAGGTGGGCGGCTGCTGGCA
>JAYKHC010000040.1:0-8831 GCA_035285465.1 Cyanobacteriota bacterium | reverse complement strand
ACCTCGATCGAGCCCACCTGGCTGTCGATGCCATGCACGATCGCCGGGTTGATCGTCACCTTGGCGATGTAACGCTTCAAGCGGGTGTTGTCGTTACGGCTGGAGTCATCCGGCAGGGGCCCGCGCTGCACCTTCATCTTGTGGGCGGTCTGGAAGGTGCGGGTGATCACCTCGCCCACCCGGCCCATGGCCTGGGAGTCGCTGGCGATGATCGAGAAGGCCCCTAGGTCGTGAAGGATGTCCACGGCGGCGATCGTTTCGCGCCGGATCCGCGACTCGGCGAAGGCGACGTCTTCCGGGATCTTGGGATCCAGGTGGTGGCACACCATCAGCATGTCGAGGTGCTCCTCGAGCGTGTTGCGGGTGTAGGGGCGGGTGGGGTTGGTGCTGCTGGGCAGCACATGGGCCTCTCCGCAGATCCGGATGATGTCCGGCGCATGGCCGCCGCCGGCACCTTCGGTGTGGAAGGTGTGGATGGTGCGGCCGCCGATCGCCCGGATCGTGTCCTCCACGAACCCCGCCTCATTGAGGGTGTCGGTGTGGATGCACACCTGAACATCAAAGCGGTCCGCAACCGTGAGGCAGCAGTCGATCGCCGCGGGCGTGGTGCCCCAGTCTTCGTGGAGCTTGAGGCCGCAGGCGCCGGCGCGGATCTGCTCCTCGAGCGCCTCCGGCGTGCTGGCATTGCCCTTGCCGAAGAAGCCCAGGTTCACCGGCAGCCCCTCGGCGGCCTGAAGCATGCGCCCCAGGTGGAAGGCTCCGGGTGTGCAGGTGGTGGCATTGGTGCCGGTGGCCGGGCCGGTGCCGCCGCCCAGCAGGGTGGTGACCCCGCTGGCCAGGGCGGTTTCGATCTGCTGCGGGCAGATGAAATGAATGTGGGTGTCGATCGATCCGGCGGTGAGAATGTGCCCCTCTCCGGCGATCGCCTCGGTGCCGGGGCCCACCACGATGTCGACCCCAGCCTGGGTGTCCGGGTTGCCGGCCTTGCCGATCGCCGCGATGCGGCCGTCCCGCAGGCCGATGTCGGCCTTCACGATGCCCCACCAGTCGAGGATCAGGGCGTTGGTGATCACCGTATCCACGGCGCCGGCGGCCCGGGTGGTCTGGGCCTGGCCCATGCCGTCGCGGATCACCTTGCCGCCCCCGAATTTCACCTCATCGCCGTATTCGGTGAAATCCTTCTCCACCTCAAGGATCAGCTCGGTGTCGGCCAGCCGCAGCCGGTCGCCGGTGGTGGGGCCGTAGGTCTCGGCGTAGGCGCGGCGGGAGATGCGGTAAGGCATGGGGAGCTGAGTGCGGGGGACGCGCGTTAATCGAGGGGGCCGTTCACCAGTCCGTTGAACCCGAACACGCGCCGGGCGCCGGCGAACGGCACCAGATCCACGTTGCGGGTGTCACCCGGTTCGAAGCGGATGGCGGTGCCGGCCGGGATGTCGAGCCTCAGGCCCAGGGCGGCATTGCGATCAAACTGAAGGGCGTGGTTGGCTTCATGAAAGTGAAAATGTGACCCCACCTGCACCGGACGATCGCCGGTGTTGGCCACCGACAGGGTGGTGACGGGCCGGCCGGCGTTGAGCTCGATCTCACCGGGCTCGGGCAACAGTTCACCGGGAATGATCGGGGCCATGGCGGCTGTTCAGCGGATCGGATTGTGCAGGGTCACCAGCTTGGTTCCATCGGGGAACACCGCTTCGATCTGCACCTCGGAGACCAGTTCAGGAACCCCTTCCATCACCTGCTCCCGGTTCAGCCAGGTGCTGCCCGCGGCCATCAGCTCGGCCACGCTGCGGCCATCGCGGGCGCCCTCCAGAACCTGGAAGCTCAGCAGGGCCACCGCCTCCGGGTGGTTGAGCCTCAACCCCCGCTGCAGTCGCCGCTCTGCCAGCAGGGCTGCCGTCACGATCAGGAGTTTGTCCTTCTCCTGAGGGGTCAGATGCATGGTTGTGGTGAAGGGTCGTGGTGAAGGTTGTAAGGGGGGGCAGACCGTGAACACCCTCGCTTCACTCTGGCGGTCGCTGTTCGGGCTGACAGGTTCTCTCTGAACAGTTTCACGGGGCCAGGGGCTGTTCCTGAAACGGCCATACCCTCGGCAGCTGGGGGGGGGGCTGCTGCCGCTGAGCTCGGATCAGGGCCCAGAGGCGGCTGAACCAGAAGCGAGCGGCCTGGCTCGAGCTGCCGCGGTAGCGCGCCACCACCCCCTGGTCGAGAGCGCCGCAGGCCATGGTTCCGGTCAGGCCGTTCCGGCTGGCACGTCCCGCCGCCAGCAGCCGCTCCAGGTCGCTGGAATCCAGGGGTTGCGGTGCGACCCAGATCAGGGTTCCAAACACCGGTTGCCCATCCAGGCCGTGCTCTCCCTGCAGGGCCGGCCCCCCCAGCTCCAGCCGGTCCACCAGCTCCCAGCGGTGTTCGCTGGGCGTCCGGCGCCGGATCTGCAGGTCGGAACGCCAGCGGCCCTCGTTGAGCTGTTCTCCAGCGGCGGTGCGCCCCAGTCGCACCACCTCCGCGCTCAGAAGGCTGGCGCCTTCCGCCAGCTCCACCCGCATCTGCTGCTGGTAGAGGGCATCGGCGTAGAGCACCAGCTCCTGGGGCAGCCATTCCAGGTCGCTGCCGGGTGCCAGCCGGAACTGCAGCTGCTGCTGCGCCCAGCGACCGGCGGGATGGCAGCGGGAGCGCCTCACACTTCCGTACACCTTCTGGGCTGCCACGCTGGTGATCAGGGCCCGGCTGCCGGGGCCCAGTTCGGCTTCGATCTGCAGCTGATCCCCTCCCACCAGGCCACCGGCGGTGTGCAGCAGAGGGAGTTCGCAGTGGCCGCTCGGCTGCTGAAAGGCCCGCATCAGTTTCAGGGGCGAACGGGCAGCCCCCTGGTGCTGGGTCATCCCCCGTCGTTGCTCGAAGCGCAGGCTCACGTGGCCTTGCCAGGGGGCTTGCCCCGTCGTTGGGCTGGAGGCCGATTGCATGAGGGCATGCTCTGCGGCCGCGGCCGGGGATTTGGTAGCGGCTATGACAAAACCCTGCCCGGCTGCTGGCGAGGCTCGCCGACTGATCGGTCTGGCGGCTCGCCCATGCAACGGAGTGGTGCGGTGTCTCTGGTACGGCGCCGCTCGGGTCCGGAGCCGGGGGAGCCGCCGCTGTTGCGGCTGCCCCTGGATGCCGATCAGCGCACCAGCCTGCGCGGCCATCGCCGCAGTGCCTGCGGTCGTGACCTGCTCCTGCAGCTCCCTCGTGGCGCCGCGCTGCAGCCCGGAGAACGGCTGCTCAATGCTGATGGCAGCGTCGCGGTGCTGGTGGAGGCGGCCGCTGAGGCGGTTCTGGAAGTGAGCGCCGCAGAGCCGCTCGCCCTGCTTCAGGCCGCGTATCACCTGGGCAATCGCCACGTGGCGATGGAGATCCATCTCGATCGGCTGGTGCTGCTGCAGGACGGCGTGCTGGAGCAGCTGCTGCGGCAGCGGGGGCTGCAGGTGCAGCGCCGTCTGGCTCCCTTTGAGCCGGAGACGGGCGCCTACGAAGGTCTGACTGATCGCCACCATGGCCATGGGCACTGAGGGCAGCAGGCTGCGGCTGTTTCAGTTGGTGAGCCCGGCCCTGCCGGTGGGAGCGTTCAGTTACTCGGAGGGGCTGGAGCTGCTGGTGCAGCGCGGAGCCCTGGAGGATGGGCCGGCTGTGCTGGCCTGGTTGCGGGCGGAGCTGGAGCGCGGGGCTGTGGCGGTGGAAACGGCTGCGCTCCAGCCGCTTCAGGCCGGTTTCGCGGCGGCGGACGGCGCCGCGGTGGCCGAGCTGGACGGCTGGCTGCTGGCTCAGCGGGAGGCGGCGGAACTGAGGGCGCAGCAGCGTCAGATGGGCCAGTCCCTGCTGCGCCTGCTGGCTGATCTGGGCTGGCCTCTCGAGCGCAGCAGCGCTGCGGCGGCGCTGGCCTGGCCGGCAGCCTTCGCCTGGGCTGCCCACTGCCTGGAACTGGCTTCACCGGCTGTCGAGGAGGCCTACCTCTACAGCTGGGTGGCCAGTCAGCTCAGCGCCGCGGTGCGGCTTGTGCCGTTGGGGCCTACCCGGGCTCAGCAGCTGCAGCTCGAGCTGGCGGAGCCGATCGCACAACGCGCCGCAATCCTCGCTCAAGCCGACCCCCGCAGCCTCTGGAGCGGAGCCGTTGGGGCTTCTCTGGCCCAGCTGCAGCACGCCGAGCTCTACTCCAGGCTGTTCCGAAGTTGAGCACGTTGCCGCGTCGGGTCACAATGCGCCCATGCTTTCCATCTGGATCGGGGCCATCGACCAGGGCCTGGCCTTTGCCGGACTGGCCCTGGGGATTTATCTGACCCTGCGGGTTCTGAACTTCGCCGACATCACGGTGGATGGATCGTTCGCGCTGGGGGGCGGCAGTGCTGCCCTGCTGCTCAGCCAGCAGGTGCCTCCACCCCTGGCGCTGCTGGTCGCGGTGGCTCTGGGGGCCCTGGCCGGCACCGTCACGGGTCTGATTCACACCCGCATGGGGGTGAACGATCTGTTCGCCGGCATCCTCACCACCACCGGGCTCTATTCGATCACCCTGCGGTTGATGGGGCGCTCCAACATCCCGCTCACTGATCTGCCGCTGGCACTCGACCATCTCCCGGCTCTGGGACTGGGGTCCGACGGCCGCTGGCTGGTGGCCCTGCTGCTTGTGGGTGCTGGCCTGATCGGGTTTCTGTCTCTATGGCTGGCCACCGATCTGGGACTGGCGCTGCGGGCCATCGGCAACAACCCCGTGATGGCCCGATCCAACGGCATCAGCACCCATCGCGGTCTGACCCTGGGGATCGCCGTCGGCAATGGCCTTGTGGCCCTGGCCGGTGCTCTGGTGGCCATGTACCAGGGCTTTGCCGATGTGACCATGGGCATCGGCTCCCTGATCCTCGGCCTGGGGTCGGTGATCATCGGGGAGTCGGTGCTGAGGCCTCGCTCCGTCCCCCAGGCACTGGTGGCGGTGGTCTTCGGTTCGGTGCTGTTCCGGGCGATGATCGCGCTGGCTCTGCAGCTGGGGATGGAGCCAGTGGATCTGAAGCTGGCCACGGCCCTGCTGCTGCTCGGCGCTCTCGGCCTGGGACGGTTGCGCATTCCCGGGGTCTCCGACCCAGGGGGTGGCCGGTGAGTCTGGAGATTCAGAATCTGGCCTGGGGCCATCCCACTCCGGGAGGCGGCTGGCGCCAGCTGTTCGCTGGATTCGGACTGAGCTGTCCGGAGGGTCAGTTTGTGGTGGTGATCGGCAGCAACGGCTCCGGCAAATCCACCCTGCTCAATCTGGTGGCGGGCACCCTGAGCGCCGGCGGCGGTTCGGTGCGGCTGGATGGCAGGGAGCTGCTGCGGCTCCCTGCGCATCGCCGGGCCCGGTCGATCGGCCGGGTGATGCAGAACCCCCTCGATGGCACGGCTCCGGAGCTCACCATCGCCGAGAATCTGCGGCTGGCCGAATGCCGCCGCCGCTCCCCGTTCGGGCGGCGTGGCCTGCTCGGCGGTCTTCACCCCAGTCGCAGCGACCGGCGCCGCTACGCCGCCTTGCTCGAGGAGCTGGCGCTCCCCCTGGCGGATCGTCTCGACACCCCGGTCGGTCAACTGTCAGGAGGCCAGCGACAGACGATCAGCCTGGTGATGGCCAGCCTGGGTGAACCTCGGCTGCTGCTGCTTGATGAGCACACGGCAGCCCTGGATCCCCGGGCTGAGGCCACGGTGATGGAGCTCACCGACCGACTGGTGGCGCGCCTGGGCACCACCGCCCTGATGGTGACCCACAGCCTCGAGCAGGCTCTGCACCACGGTGATCGGCTGTTGATGCTGCAGGAGGGCCGGCTGATCGGCGACTGGAGTGCCGCTGAGCGTCAACAATTCACCCCGGCCTCGTTGCGTGAGCTTTATGGCCAGGCCACAGTGAGTGCGGATGTTTCTGCCATTCCATGAGTCTGCGTCGCCGAGAGTTTCTGAGTCTTTCCGCAGCGGGGTTGGGGAGCTCCCTTGCTCTGGCGGCCTGCGGTCGTTTCGGGGGAGGGGCTCCTCGCAAGGGACCGGTGATCGGCATGCTGCAGATGCTGGACGCTCCGCCTCCCAATCTCACCCGCCAAGGATTTGAGGAAGCGCTCGCAGCGGCGGGCTACCGCGATGGGGAGAGCGTCACCTACATCCAGAAGGATGCTGCCGGGGAACTGCCCAACACCACGCTGGTGATGAAGCAGTTCCTGTCGGCACCGGTGGACATGGTGCTGGCGGTGGGAACCCCGCCGCTGCAGGCGGCCATGAAGGTGATGCCGGAGTCTGTTCCTGTGATCTTCTGCTATTGCTCCAACCCCTGGGGTGCCGGAGCCGGCACGCCCCCGGGGGGCGTGGGCCAGCACCGCCCCAACGTGGTGGGCACCATCGGCACCAATCCGGTGGCCCAGGAACTCGATCTGGCCCGCCAGGTGAATCCCGGCCTCACGAATGTGGGGCTGATCTTCAACCCTGGCGAACCCAATTCCGAATACGAGGCCAAGGTTCTGGGCAAGGCCGCCGAGGAGCGGGGGATCACCGTGGTGCAGCAGTCGGTGGCCAACTCCGGCGAAGTGCTCCAGGCCGCCCAGGCCCTGGCCAAGCAGAAGGTGGAGGCTTACGTGAAGATCGGCGATTACGCCACCATTCAGGCCTTCTCCTCGATCTGCAAGGTGGGGCTGGAGAACCGCATCCCGGTGTACTCCGTTGACCCACCCGATATCGACCTGCCGGGTTGCCTGGCGGTGATCGGCTGGAACTACCGCGATGACGGCATGGCCGCCGGGCGTCTGGCGGTACGGGTTCTGAACGGGGAATCCCCGGCCGAGATGGCCTTCGAACCGCTGACCAAAACCGACATGCTGGTGAGTGAGGCCACGGCCAAAGCGATCGGGGTCACCCTGCCGGCCGACCTGGTGGCCAAGGCCGACAAGGTGGTGCGTTAGCGGGTTTCGGGTTCGGGGCCGTCCGCGGGTCCGAGCAGCTCCAGCAGGCGGCTGCGACGGATGTCCAGCAGCAGAGCGTTGCTGCTGCTGGCCAGGCCCCGGATCTCCAGCAGGGTGCTCTTCAGCGTCCCGAGTGTCTGCTCGAGGTTGTCGGTGGTTCGGTCCAGCCGCTGCCCGAAGGTTCCGGAAATGGGCAGCACATCCCGTTCCAGCAACTGGGCCAGACGTTCGCCGCTGGCCAGGGTGCGATCGAGTTGGTTGAGGCTCTGGGGCAGGCGCCCCTCGATCAGGAGGCCTGCCCGACTGAGCATCTGCTGCAAGGGCACCCGGCTGGCGGCCAGCTCCCGGATCAGGGTGGTGATGTCTGGAGACTGTTCATACGTCAGGGTTCCCGTAGACCCGGGCCGATCAGCCGGGCCCCGTCGCTCCGGGTCGGGGTGGAGGGCGAGGTAGGAGCCGCTCAGCAAGCCGTCCTGCGCAAGGGTGGCGCGGCTGTGGCTCCCCAGCAGAGGCGCCCGGCTGGCCGCCACTTCAAGCGTGATCTGCACCTGGCCATCGTCGAGCAGATCGATGCGCTGAAGTCTTCCCACCGGATATCCGGAGATCTTCACCGGCATCCCTTCCACCAGGCCGGCTGCATTGGAGGTGCGGAAGCTGAGCTGCAGGCTCCGGGTCAACCACCGGCGCGGGGAACCCAGCCCGAACGACAACAACAGCAGCAGGGTCGCGGCACCTCCCAGCAGCGCCCAGTGCCCCAGATCGGTGGTTCGATGCTGCCTGGAGGCCATCAGCCGACCCAGCCGCTGACACTTGGATCCAGCAGCAGCACCCAGGCGAGATCCGCCCCCACGACCAGGGCGATGGAGAAGCTGATCGCCCGTGAAAGGGCGGCGCCGGCCTGCAGATCCAGACGCCTGGCCCGCCACCCCTGCTGGAGGGTGATCCAGAGGATCATGGCGACGAACAGACTGGTCTTGATCAGAGCCAGCCCCAGAATCCCAGGGTTCAGGCTCCCTGAGAGAAACCTCAGTTCCGCGATCGTGTTGAGCTCCGGTTTGGTGAGGGTGGCCGCGAACATTGCGGCTGCCAGCAGGTAGGGCACCAGGCCGATGGCTGTAGGAATCAGCCAGCGGGCCTGTTGCTGCCAGCGCCGCCACAGCCAGTGCGGACGGCGCTGGGCCAGTCGCGCTCCCTGGGACACCAGCTCAGGCCCTTCCTTCAACAGCAACAGCAGGGCCACGAACAGGGGTGCCGCCATGGTGGTGGTCTGGATCGCCAGCACCTGCACGCTCAGATTGGAGATTCCTTCGAGGGGCCCGGCCAGCAGCTGGATGAACCCCATGCTGTTGGCAGCTCCGATCAGCATGGTGAGCCCCACCAGCCCTCCAGAGAGTCGAACCGATCGCTGTGCCATCACCCGTGAATGGTTGCCTTCAGGATGGCGATCAGGAGCCCGGTCGGCATCGACGACGCACAGACGTTGACCACACCTCCTGAGAGACCACCGCGCCGGACCACCGCGCAGGATCACCGCGCCGGACAATCCCTGGAGCGCACACGGACAGAACCGATGAGCAGTCGACTGAGGGTTGGGGTGGCCGGACCGGTGGGCTCCGGCAAGACGGCTCTGGTGGAGGCCCTCTG
The DNA here is from genome assembly GCA_035285465.1 of Cyanobacteriota bacterium. Lineage (GTDB taxonomy): Bacteria > Cyanobacteriota > Cyanobacteriia > PCC-6307 > Cyanobiaceae > UBA5018. The sequence goes on along the minus strand of JAYKHC010000040.1, from coordinate 252 downwards.
CCGCCGTCTGCGGGAACGGCTGGAGCTGGCGGTGGTGACCAACGACATCTACACCCAGGAAGATGCTCAGTTCCTCACCCGGGTGGGGGCCCTGGAGCCGGAACGGATCCGCGGGGTGGAAACCGGTGGCTGCCCCCACACCGCCATCCGTGAGGATTGCTCGATCAACCGAGCTGCCGTGCTGGAGCTCGAACAGGCCTTCCCCAACCTGGATCTGGTGTTGGTGGAGAGCGGCGGCGACAACCTGGCCGC
>JAYKHC010000039.1:0-3852 GCA_035285465.1 Cyanobacteriota bacterium | reverse complement strand
GCATTCGCCGCTTCCAGGGTGACGGTGTCACCCTGGCGATGGAAGTGCTTGAGGGTGGTGCCACTGCCGGCCACCAGGGCACTCACCACCGTTCCATTGCGCAATCGGGTCGGGTCCGGTACCGGCTCCATCAACACCACATCGCCATCGGTGATGTGGGCCTCCACCATCGAATCCCCATTCACCGTGAGGGCGAACAGCCCGCGCGTGTCCAGCACGGTGGTCAGATCGAGGCGTTCGTGAACATCGTCGTAGGGCTCCACCAGTCCACCGGCAGCGACGGCTCCCAGCACCGGCACTCCAGGGTTTGCGATGCCCAGCAGCTGGAGTGTGCGGGCCTGGCCCTCCTGCCACGTGATCCAGCCTTTCTGCTGCAGATGGCGCAGGCGGCTCTGGACCGGTGCAGGGGAACGCAGGCCCATGGCCTGCATCATCTGACGGATCGAAGGGCTGTGTCGGTGCCGGCCGATGTATTCGGCCAGCCAGTCGTACAGCTCCTGCTGCGCTGGAGTGAGCTCACGCTGAGCCGCTGGGCGAGCATCCGGATCGGAATCCGGACTCGGCGCTGAATCGATGAAAGCTGAATCGATGAATGGGGAGGGCACGACATCGCGTCAGTTGATACAAATGTATCGAACCGATGGTGCGGTTGTCCAGGGTTCAGGCCCCGAGCAGGGCGGCCAGCAGTGCCTGCTGCACATGCAGACGGTTCTCCGCCTGATCAAACACCCGGCTTGACGGCCCCTCGATCGCCCCGGCACTGATTTCAAGGCCCCTGTAGGCCGGAAGGCAATGCAGCACGATCGCGTTCGGATCCGCTTCGGCGATCAGGGCCTCGTCCAGGCACCAGCCGTGGAAGGCCTGCTCCCGTTGCTGCTTCTCAGCCTCCTGACCCATCGAGGCCCAGACGTCGGTGTAGAGGGCATGGGCACCGCGGACCGCCGCCACCGGTTCATGAACCACCTCCACCGTGGAACCCTGCCTGGCGGCGAGGGTTCTGGCTCGGGCCAGAACGTTGGGGTCCGGGCTGAAGCCCTCCGGACACCCCACCCGCACATGGACACCCAGCTCGGCGCCGCAGAACATCAACGAGTGGGCCACGTTGTTGCCATCCCCCACATAGCTGAGGGTCAGCCCTCTGAGGCGTTCCAGTTCCAGCCGCCCACTCCCATCCCTGCTGACGTTCTCGGCCAGTGTGAGGTAGTCGGCCAGAGCCTGACAGGGATGCTCCCGATCCGTGAGGGCATTGATCACCGGGATGGAGGCCCAGTGGGCGTATTCCTCAAGATCCCCCTGATCGAAGGTGCGGATCGCCAGGGCGTCCACGTAGCGACTCAGCACCCTGGCCGTGTCGGCGATCGGTTCACCCCGGCCCACCTGGCTTTCGCGGGGATTGAGATCGATGGTCTGCCCGCCCAGCCGAGCCATGGCCACCACGAAACTCACCCGGGTGCGGGTGGAGGCCTTGGAAAACAGCAGACCGAGCACGCGGCCGCCGAGATCGAGCCTCAGGCGACCGGCCTTCAGGTCGGAAGCCAGCTGAAGCAACTGGCCGGTCTGCTCCGTGGAGGCATCTGCCGAGCAGAGGAAGTGCCTGCCCTTCAGCTCCGCCAGGGATGGGTAAGAACTGAGGCCCGCCATGAAGGGATCTCAAAGACCCCTTATCCGTGATCGGAGGCCCCCCCGTCAAGCGCTCATGCGAGCGCCGCGGCCTCCTCCGGCAGGACGCTTTCAGCCAGCAGGCCCTTCAGCTCGTCTCCCTCGATCACCTCCTTGGCCAGGATTTCCTGGGAGATCCGTTCGAGCAGCGAGCGGTTGTGCTTCAGGATGGAGAGGGCCCTGTCGTGAGCGCGATCCACCAGGCTGCGCACCTCACGATCGATCGCCTGGGCGGTGGTGTCGCTCACAGCGCGGCGCGGGTTGTTGGTGCCTCCCAGGAACCGGTTGCCCCCCTGTTTGTCGTAGGCGAGTGGACCCAGCACCTCGCTCATCCCGAAGGTTCCCACCATCTGCTCGGCGATGTCGGTGGCGCGTTGGAGGTCGTTCGCCGCTCCGGTGGTGACACCCCCGAAGACCACCTCCTCGGCGCTGCGGCCTCCCAGGAGCGTGGCGATCTGGCCTTCCAGGTCTTCCTTTGAGTTGAGGAAGCGTTCCTCGGTGGGCAGCTGGAGCGTGTAGCCCAGAGCGCTCATGCCGCGAGGCACGATCGAGATCTTGGCCACCTTGCTGCCCCCGGGCATCAGGTGACCGACGATGGCGTGGCCCACCTCGTGATAGGCCACCACCTTCTTCTCCTCCGGCTGCAACACCCGGCTCTTCTTCTCCAGGCCCGCCACAACCCGCTCAATCGCCTCGTTGAGATCAACCTGACCCACCTCGGTTCGTTTGTTCCGTGCAGCCAGCAGCGCGGCTTCATTCACCAGGTTGGCCAGATCAGCTCCGGCGAAGCCGGCCGTGGCCTGGGCGATGCGATCCATGTCCACGCCGCTGGCCAGCTTCACCTTGCGGGCATAGATGTCGAGGATCGTGCGACGGCCGGACAGATCGGGGCGGTCAACAAGCACCTGACGGTCGAAGCGACCGGGACGCAGCAATGCCGCATCCAGGGTTTCGGGTTGGTTGGTGGCGGCAAGAACGATCACGGGCTTGTCCTTGGCGGCAAAGCCATCCATCTCGGTGAGCAGCTGGTTGAGGGTCTGCTCGCGCTCGTCGTTACCTCCGACGATTCCCATCGATCCCCCCCGGCTTTTGCCGATGGCATCGAGTTCGTCGATGAAGATGATGCAAGGCGCCTTCTTCTTGGCTTCCTCGAACAGATCCCGGACCCGTGCCGCGCCGGCCCCGACGAACAGCTCGACGAATTCGGAGCCGGAAATGATGAAGAACGGCACCTCAGCTTCCCCTGCCACAGCCTTGGAGAGAAGGGTCTTGCCCGTCCCTGGAGGCCCCACCAACAGAACGCCCTTGGGGATGCGGGCTCCGATGGCGGCATAGCGCTCGGGAGTCTTGAGGAAGTCGACGATCTCGGTGAGCTCGGCCTTGGCCTCATCCACCCCGGCCACATCGGCGAAGGTGACCCTGGATTCCTCGTCGGGGACGTACACCCGTGCCTTGCTCTTGGTGAAACTCAGCGCGCCCTGCGCCCCACCCATGCCGCTGCGCCGGGCGAAGAACTGAAGCACGAGAATGAAGATCAGGGGCGGAACCACCCAGCTCAGGGCTGTGGTGATGAAGCTGGGCTTGCGCGGTGGCGCGGCGGCGAACTCAACACCATGCTCCTCGAGTCGCTGGGGGAGATCCATGTCGAAGATCGGCGTCGTGGCCAGCACCGTCGGCGCTCCTTCGGCCGGGGGCTCCTCGAGCTCGTAGCGAATCTGGTCTGAGGTGATGTAAACGCGTTTGACGTTGTCATCGTTCACCTGATCGATGAACAGCGAATAGGGGACCCTGGGGACCTGGGTGGCCGGGTTGGGCAGGAAGTTGCTGAACAGAAGCAGCACACCCACGCCGATCAGGATCAGATTGATCAGCCCGAAGCGCCGGTTGGGGCGGTTCTCGTCCTGGCGGATGGGCATGGGGTGGCAGCGTCGGAAGTGGCCCCAAGCTAAGAGGGTCTGCGGGTCCATCGATCCGGTGGAGAACCGAACGCCTGATCGTTGTGCCATGTGCGGCCGTTATTCCCTGAGCGCCCGGATTGATCAGCTGCTCCCACGCCTGAAGGGAGATCTTCCGCCGGGATTCGCGGAGCACTACGCGCCGCGTCAGCTGATCCGTCCCGGTGAACCGCTGCTGATTCAGCGCCAGGAGCATCACCGCAGCGAGGTGGCTCTCGCGCTCTGGGGGCTGCTGCCC
>JAYKHC010000038.1:0-9260 GCA_035285465.1 Cyanobacteriota bacterium | reverse complement strand
ATCGCCCTGCTGTCGGGCGGTCTTGATTCGGCCACCGCCGCCGCCCTGGCCCTGGAAGCCGGATACCGGGTGATCGGTCTCTCCTTTGATTACGGCCAGCGCCATCGCCGCGAACTGGCGGCGGCCGCCGCCATTGCCGGAACCCTTCAGCTGAGTGAGCACCACACGATTGCGGTGAATCTGGCGGCCTGGGGCGGATCCTCCCTCACCGATCCCGCCATGGCCATGCCCACCAACGGCGTGGAAGCCGGCGTGATCCCCAGCACCTACGTGCCAGGCCGGAACACGGTGTTCATTGCTCTCGGGCTCAGTCTGGCCGAGGCACGCGGCGCCGAACGGCTGGTGCTGGGTGTGAATGCCGTTGACTATTCCGGCTACCCGGATTGCCGCCCCGATTACCTGGCGGCCTTTCAGTCCCTGGCCGACCTGGCGAGCCGAGCCGGTCGGGAAGGCCATGGGGCGCGGCTCTGGGCTCCCCTGGTGGAGTGGAGCAAAACCGAGATCGTGCGCCAGGCCCTGCGGCTGGACGTGCCGATTGCCAGCACCTGGAGCTGTTACACGGGCGGCGAGGCGCCCTGCGGGGTGTGCGACAGCTGCCGCATCCGCGATGCCGCCCTGATCGAGGCGGGGCGGGCGGATCTGGCCAGCCGACCATGACGTCGGCGGCCTGGACCCGGCTACCGCTGCCCTGGCGGCAGCCCTGGCCGGTGGTGGAAGCGCTGGCCCGTCGCTTCGGCCGGGAGGGACTGGTGTGGCTGGACGGAGGCGACAGCCCTCTGGCGGGGATCAGCCGGGTGGGGGTTGCCCCCGTGCAGCAGCTCAGCTGCCGCGGCCTGCCCGATGAGGAGGGGGCCACCGATCCCTGGGCAGCACTCGCCACGATCGAAACGGATGCCGCGGCGGGGGGGCACTGGATGGGCTGGCTCAGTTATGAGGCCGGAGCCTGGGTGGAACCTGCCGCCCACTGGAAGAGCGGCCCCATGGCCACGCTCTGGGCTGCCAGGCACGACCCGGTGCTCGCCATCGATGCCGTCTCAGGAGAGCTCTGGCTCGAAGGCAGCGATGCGGGCGCGATGGCGGCGATGGCCGGCCTGATCAAGGCGCTGCCGGCAGCAGCACCGGGCCACCTGCCGCGGCCCGGACCCTCCCCCCTGGCTCGCGAGCGGTGGCACTGGCACACCAGCCCGGCCGAGTTCGCCCACCAGGTGGTGCGGATCCGGGAGTGGATCGCCGCCGGGGATCTGTTTCAGGCCAACCTCACGGCCTGCGTGGAGCAGCCCCTGCCTGCTTCCACCGATCTGCTGCAGCTCTACGGCCGCCTGCGCGACCACAGCCCGGCGCCGTTCGCCGGGCTCGCGATCGCCGGCGGCGCGGCCCGGGGGCAAGCGGTGCTCTCGGCATCGCCGGAGCGTTTTCTTCATCGTGATCCCGAGGGCTGGGTGGAAACCAGACCGATCAAAGGCACACGTCCGCGCCATCCCGATCCAGAGCTGGACGCCGATGCGGCTGCAGAGCTGATCAGCAGCCCCAAGGACAGGGCCGAGAATGTGATGATCGTCGATCTCCTGCGCAACGATCTGGGTCGGGTGTGCCTGCCGGGCAGCATCAGCGTGCCGCAGCTGGTGGGGCTGGAGAGCTACGCCCAGGTGCACCATCTCACCTCGGTGGTGCGCGGCCGGCTCCGACCGGGCACCGGCCTGGCGGATCTGCTGCGGGCCTGCTGGCCTGGTGGTTCCATCAGCGGTGCCCCCAAGATCCGGGCCTGCCAGCGAATCAGCGAGCTGGAGCCCGTACCCCGGGGGGCCTACTGCGGCTCGCTGTTCCGGCTCGCACCCGATGGCAGCTTCGACAGCTCGATCCTGATCCGATCGGCCTTCGTGGCCGGTGAAACCATCCGTGCCCAGGCCGGCTGTGGAATCGTGGCCGATTCCGATCCTCGGGAGGAGGCGCAGGAACTGGACTGGAAACTGATCCCCCTGCTGGAGGCCCTGGCATGAGCAGCGGCTCCATCGCCTGGATTGACGGCCGGTGGGGCCAGCCTGATCAGCTGGGGATCGCTCTGAACGACAGAGGAGTACTGCTGGCCGACGGGTTGTTTGAAACGGTGCTGATCGAGCGTAGGAGGGTCCAGCTGCTCACGGCCCATCTGCAGCGGTGGCAACAGGGCGCGCGCTTGCTGCAGATGCCGGCCCCTCCCTCAGCTGAGCGGGTGGAAAAGCTCATGATGGAGGCCCTGCAGCGCAGCGGCCTCAGCGATGGAGCCCTGCGGCTGAACTGGAGCCGTGGCAGCAGCGGCCGCGGGATCGATCTCCCCTCTCCAGGAGGAACTGCTCGCTTCTGGTTGCAGCTCTCCCCCGCCCAGCCGACCTTCAGCGTGATCAGGGCGGTCGTGAGTCCCACAGAGCAGCGCTGTGCCACCAGTCTGCTCAGCCGCTGCAAAACCTTCGGCTACGGATCCGCGATTCAGGCCCGGGCGCAGGCCCGGGCGGCCGGTGCCGATGAGGCCCTGCTCACCAGCACAGCGGGCGGCCTCTGCTGCGGAACCACCGCCAACCTGATCCTGGAGGTGGGCCAACGCTGGTTCACGCCCCCGCTGAGCAGTGGCTGCCTGCCTGGGGTGATGCGCCAGCGGGCCCTGGAGCTGGGGATGCTGGCGGAAGCGGATGCGCCGATCGGGATCGAGGCTGTGAGCACGGGGCGGGTGAGCGCGGCCTGGCTGATCAACAGCCTGAGCTGCCGGCCCCTGCAGAGTCTCAACGGCCACAGGCTGCCGCGCTGCGATTCCGCGGAGGCGGAGCACTACTGGCGCCGATTGCTGGCCCCCTGATCAGTTGCAGCCCTGTACGGCGATGCGATAGCGGAAACCGGTGGCTGCGGGATCGGAGAGATCACCGATCCGGAAACTCACCTGACTCACCAGCTTCCCGGGAGTGGAGGGCACCACCCAGTTCTGGCCGGTTCCCAGCTTCGGGCTGAGAGTCTCATTCACCACCTGCAGGTTGGAACCGTCGGAGAATTTGAGGAAGGCCTGCACCGGATAGGTGGCAGGATCCGACGAAGTGGCCGTGAAGAACAGCTTGTAGCTCTGGTAGGGCTGGGTCACGACGAAGTCGGTGTTCCAGTTCGCCCGGGTGAACGGAAGAATCGTGGCCGGGCCGATGGTCTTGCTGACCGCACCCTTGACGGCGCTGGTGCCCAGGGGCTGCAGGAACACGCAACTCTCGGCTGAGGCCGCCAGGGGGGTTACCGCCATGGCAAGTGCCGCCGCGGCGACCCTGGCGGCTGTGCGGCAGAACCCGAAACCGGCAGGAACGTGGATCATCCCTGAACACTAAACGCTCAGGAAGCGCTGCAGCATCTCGCTGCTGAGCTCGGCGGCAGCGCCGCTGGCCACCACCCCACCTTTCTGCATGGCGTAGTACCAGTCCGACTGGCGCACGAAACTGGCGTGATGCTCCACAAGCAGCACGCCGATCGAGCTTTCGCGCAGGATGCGCGCCACAGCTCGCTGGATGTCCAGCACAACAGAGGGCTGGATGCCTTCGGTGGGTTCATCGAGCAGCAACAGCCGCGGCTTGCCCAGCAGGACCCGGGCGATCGCCAGTTGTTGCTGCTGACCGCCGGAGAGGTCGCCGCCGCGACGTGCAAGAAACTTTTCCAGGATCGGAAACAGATCAAAAACCAGAGGATCAATGTGCCGGTTCCTCTCCAGCCCGCCCGGCAGAGCCTCCATGCCCAGCAACAGGTTTTCGCGCACGGTGAGCTGGGGAATGATCTCGCGGCCCTGGGGCACGTAACCGACGCCGGCAAGAGCGCGGCGGTGCGGCGGCAGATCGGAGAGCTCCTGCCCATCCAGGCTGATGCTGCCGCTGCGCTGGCGAAGCAGGCCGATGATGGTCTTGAGAAGGGTGGTCTTGCCGACACCGTTGAGACCGATCAGGCAGGCCATCTGGCCGGGAGCGATCGAAAGATCGACATTCCGCAGGATATGGCTCTCTCCGTAGTAGACGTTCAGATCGCGGACTGTCAGCAGATGGCCGTTCTCTCCGGCCGGTGGATGGGAGCTGCGGGATGGGGCCGTGGTGCTCATCGCTGATTCCTGATCGTGGGCTCCGGTGAAGCCGGCTGCGGTGCGAGCTCCTCATCGGGAGCACCGAGGTAGACCTCAATCACGCGCGGATCGCTCTGAACCTGCTCCATGTTCCCCTCACAGAGCACATGGCCCTCATGCAGAACGGTCACCGGGCAGCTGAGGTTGCTGATGAAGTCCATGTCGTGTTCGATCACCAGCACCGTGTGGTCTCCCGCCAGGCTGCGCAGCAGCGCACCGGTGCGCTCCGTCTCCTCATCGGAAAGACCCGCCACCGGCTCATCCACCAGCAGCAGATCCGGATCCTGAGCAAGGAGCATGGCGATCTCCAGCCACTGCTTCTGACCGTGCGAAAGACTACCCGCAAGCTGGCTGGCATTCGCCTCCAGGCCCACCACCGAAAGGAGTTGCTGGACCCGATCGCGCTGAACCGAGCTGAGCATGCCGAACAGCAGGGTGACGGGCGAATGGCTGCCCTTGACAGCCAGCTCCAGATTGCGACGCGGCGTCAGATTCTGGTAGACGCGCGGGGTCTGGAACTTGCGTCCGATGCCGAGGCGAGCGATCTGATGCTCGCTGCGCCCCACGAGGGAGCGGCCGCGGAAGCGCACATCGCCCCTGGTGGGTCTCACCTTGCCGGTGATCACATCGAGAAAGGTGGTCTTGCCGGCACCGTTGGGACCGATCACCGCCCTCAGTTCCCCGGGCTTGAGGCGAAGGTTGAGGTCGTTGAGAGCCCAGAAACCATCGAAGTTGATGCTCACACCGTCGAGTTCAAGCAGGCTGCTCATGGGGTGCCTCCGTGATCAGAGCGGTGATCAGAGCGGGTTGAAGGGGCCTGACTTCCGCGGCTTTCAAGCTGACGCTTCTCCGCCTGCACCTGAGGGTCAAGATCGATCGCGGGGTAGGTGGGGGCCATGGGAGGCCAGCCGACCATCGCCTGGATCTGCTGCGGACCCCCCTGACGCCACCAACCGACCAGGCCATCGGGGAGTGCGGTGACCACCAGCAGGAACAGCCCCCCCTGGATGAACAGCCAGGTTTCGGGCAGGGCTTCACTCACCAGGCTCTTGGCATAGTTGATCAGAACCGCTCCCAGCACAGCTCCGATCAGGGTGCCTCGGCCACCCACAGCCACCCAGATCACCATTTCGATGGAGAAGGGCACCGCCATGAACTGGGGACTGACGATCCCGGACTGCACGGTGTAGAGAGCGCCGCTGATCCCGGCGAGAGCGCCGGCCACTGCGAAGACCACCGTTTTGTAGGCCGTGGGGTTGTACCCGGTGAAGCGCATCCTGGGCTCGTCATCACGGATGGCGATCAGGGCATCACCGAAACGACCGGTGGTCAGCCAGCGGCAGAGCAGCCAGGCAGCAACCACAACCACAACGGTGAGCCAGAACAGGCTCCGCTGCATGGTGTCGCTTCCCACCAGCTGCCCGAGGATCCGTGCTGTGTCGGTCTTGAGGCCATTGGTGCCGTTGATCAGCTTCTGCTGGCCGTTGAAGAAATTGAAGAAAACGAGCAGGGAAGCCTGGGTGAGGATCGAGAAGTAAACCCCCTTGATCCGGTTGCGAAAAACGAGGAATCCGAGCACCCCTGCCACCAGGGCTGGAATCACCCAGATGGCCAGGAACGTGATCAGAGGTGAGTGAAACGGCTGCCAGAAGGAGGGCAGACTCTTCACTCCATAAAGACCGAAAAAGTCAGGAAGTTGACCTGGCTCGAGTGCATTGAGCTGAAGATGCATCCCCAGGGCATAGCCACCCAGAGCAAAGAAGATCCCCTGACCCAGGCTTAACAGTCCGGTGAATCCCCAGATGAGATCGATCCCCAGCGCAGCGATGCCCAGGGCCAGGAAACGCCCCAGCAGGTTGAGGCGGAAGGGGGGCAGCAGCACGGGCATGAGCACCGCCAACAGCGCAATCAGCAGCCAGGGCAGCCAACGGAGCCAGCCCCTGCTGGGTTTGGAGCCGATCGGAACGGAGACCGAGGGCATGGATCAGGCCTCCACCAGACGGCCTTTCTGCGGAAACAGACCCGCCGGCCGGAATTGAAGGAACACCACAATCAGGGCAAACACCAACACCTTGGCCATGGAGGTGGTGGCAAAGAAGGTGACGATGTCGTTGAGGAGCGAAGGCATCGCCGGGAAGACCAGCAGCAGAGCCCCGGACCCGATGATGTAGCTGAGAACACCGATGCCGAGAGCTGCCACCACGGTTCCAACCAACTTGCCCACCCCACCGAGCACAACCACCATGAAGCAATCCACGATGTAATTCCCGCCGAGGTTCGGCCCCACCGAACCGAGCAGGGTGACAGCAACGCCGGCGACTCCGGCCAGACCGGAACCCACCAGGAAGGTGAGCGCATCAACCCGTTGGGTGGGGATTCCGAGGCAATCGCTCATGGAGCGGTTCTGGGTAACGGCGCGGATCCTGATGCCCCAGACGCTTTTCTGAAGAAACCAGCCGACCGCCAGCAAGGAGAGAACCGTGAGGGCAATGATGAACAACCGGGCACTGGGCATGTTCAGAGCTCCCAGATCAATCGAGCCGCGCAGCCAGCGCGGCGCCGTGACATCGATGTTGCGTGCGCTGAACCAGGGCTGACCGAGCACACGAATCTCACCGAGGCCGGAGGCCAGGCCGACGCCCAGCAGCACCGACACCACCCAGTTGCCTACAGCCAGAAGGGGAGTCCATCGCTGCTCCCACCAGGATTTCGGCGTCAGGCGCGGGATCAGCAGACCGAGGGTCACCGCCAGGGCGACACCCAGAGCAAAGGCGCTGCTCACCGAGCGCACGAATTGCTGAAGGATCAGACTCACTCCCCAGGTGGCCAGAAGCGTCTCCAGTGGGCGGCCGTACAGACGGCGAATCACAGTTTTCTCAAGCAACAATCCAGCGATGCCGCTGACCATGAAAGCCAGTGGAATTGAGATGATGATGTAAACGGGGAAAACGGCCTCAAGAGGGCCATCCTTGCAAAGATTCTGCACCACGAAGGTGGTGTAGGCACCCAGCATCATGAGCTCTCCGTGGGCCATGTTGATGACACCCATCAGCCCGAAGACAACCGCAAGGCCCAGAGCTGCAAGCACCAGCACCGAGCCGATCGCCAGGCCGTTGAACAGTGTGTCGTAGAGAAGATCCATGGACTCCTGCAGAGACAGTTAGAAAGACGTTCCTTCAGAAGTCGCCAAGCTATAGCGATCCTGGCGGTAAAAAAACCAGGTGGCGGCCACAACCCGAAGGTTGGGCCGGCCACCTGACGGAGGAGACCAAGGATTACATCTTGAACTTGCCGGGATCGGGCACGTCGGTGCGGGTCCAGTCGCACGTGAAGCCCTTGGTTTCCGGCACGAACTGGTTCCAGGCGATGGGCTTGACGAAGCCCTTGTCCTCTAGGATCTTGAACATGCCGTCGTTCTGAACCTCACCGATCAACACACGTTTCTCCACGTGGTGATTGGGTTGAACGGTCACTTTGCCTTCGGGAGCATCGAAGCTGACGCCGATCAAGGCCTCACGCACTTTGTTGTCGTCGACACTGTTGGCCTTCTCAGCAGCAGCCGCCCAGAGATACACCATCATGTAGGCGGCTTCCGCAGGGTCGTTGGTGACGCGGTTGTCGCCGTATTTGGCTTTGAAATCCTTGGTGAACTGCTTCGAACCAGGCGTATCGAGACTCTGGAAGAAGTTCCAGGCCGCATACGTGCCTTCCAGGTATTCAGGGCCGATGGCAGCCACTTCCTCCTCAGCAATCGAGAAGCTCATGATCGAGTAGCCGTTGGCCGGGGTGATCCCGGCGGCCTTCATCTGCTTGAAGAAGGCCACGTTGCTGTCGCCGTTCAGCGTGTTCACGATCACGCCCCCATTGGGCAGAGCCTGCTTGATCTTGGCGATGATCGGAGCCACCTCTGTGTTTCCGAGCGGCAGATAGTCTTCGCCAACCACATTGCCGCCCTGGGCCTTGAGCTGCTCCTTCATGATCGTGTTGGCGGTGCGCGGATACACGTAATCCGAACCCACCAGGAAGAAGTCCTTGCCCTTGTTGTTCAGGAGCCACTCCACCGCGGGCTCAGCCTGCTGATTGGGGGTTGCACCGCTGTAGAAGATGTTCTTGGAGCACTCCTGACCTTCATACTGGATGGGGTAGTAGAGGAAGTGATCCTTGGCCTCGAACACCGGCAGCATCGCTTTGCGGCTGGCTGAAGTCCAGCCACCGAACACAACAGCCACCTGATCCTGATCGATCAGCTTCTTGGCTTTTTCAGCGAAGGTGGGCCAGTCAGAAGCGCCATCCTCCTCAACCGGAACGATCTTGAGCTTCTTGCCGTCGATGGTGATGCCGCCCTTGGCATTGATCTCCTCGATGGCCATCAGCTCGGCTTCGGCCACCGTGTTTTCGGAGATGGCCATCGTTCCGGAGCGGGAATGAAGGATGCCTACCTTCACTTCACCATCGAAATTGCCGGCAGCCTGCTCACCACCACCACAGGCCACCAGAGAAAGCGATGTGGCCAGCAAAGTGGCACCGCCGATCAGGCGAAGGGTGGACCTGCGCCCTCCAACCGGGCCGAGGAAAAGGGGTTGCATAAAGGAAAAACTCCTGTGATAAAACCTGAACCAGCCGCAGGACAGCGGTTCAAGCAACGTATGCAGGGACGCCCCTCGATCCTGTATCGGTTGTGACACGACATCCCAACATCATCGAAATGTCAGATTGTCTGGGTTCACAACGTCCCCTCAACCTGCCGGATCGGGGATCTGCCTGAGCAGAAAGGCCTCCACCGCATCCAGTCCCTCGCCACTGCGGATGTTGGTGAAGCACCAGGGCCGCCCGGGCCGCATCCGCTCGGTGTCGGCCTGCATCACCTCCAGGCTGGCCCCCACCAGCGGCGCCAGATCGATCTTGTTGATCACGAGCAGATCCGAACGGGTGATGCCCGGCCCCCCCTTGCGCGGAATCTTGTCGCCGGCGGCCACATCGATCACGTAGATGCAGAGGTCCACCAGCTCGGGGCTGAAGCTCGCGGCCAGGTTGTCGCCGCCGCTCTCCACCAACACCAGATCCAGGTTGGGGAAGGCCTGTTCGAGCTCCAGCACGGCAGCTCGGTTGATCGAGCAATCCTCACGGATGGCGGTGTGGGGGCAGCCAC
>JAYKHC010000037.1:0-3509 GCA_035285465.1 Cyanobacteriota bacterium | reverse complement strand
CGGCCGCCGCCAGTTCGCGGCGATGGCGCTGGCCGTAATCAAAGGAGAGACCGATCACCCGGTATCCGGCTTCCAGGGCCAGGGCGGCGGCGGTGGCCGAATCAAGACCGCCCGACAGCAGGGCGATTGCCAGCGGCGGAGCCTCCTGGGTGGTGCCAGAGGCGGGGATCGGGCTGCTCATGCTTCGAAGGCTGTCAGATGGCTGACGCTCCTGCTGTTCATCGCCAGGATGCCGCCAGAGAGACAGGGCTGACGGGATGCTGCGGTTGCGAAGCCTGGGGGTTGGAGTGGCTGCCGGGACCCTGATGCTGCTGGCCGGCCAGGGGCTGAAGGCCATCCCCCGGCTGGATCTGAGCGGCTACCCCCAGCCCGCTGCCGGTGATCGCCGCTGGGTGATCCAGTTGCCCGGTGTGCTGCCCCCCAGCAGCAATCCGGAGATCTCCGCGAATCCCCGCGACTGGCGCGTGCAGCTGGTGGTGGGGCAGACCGCGCTCGTGGACTGCAACTAGCACAGTTTCAGTGCCCGGATCCGGCCCCAGCGGCTGCCGGAAGGCCGGGGTGCCCTCTACCGGGTGATCGATGTGGGCCCGATGGCCTCCACCCGCATGGCCTGCCCGGGCAGGCCCCCGGAATCGCGCTTCGTGGTGATGGCCGGCAAGCCCTATGTGGTGCCCTACAAGGCCAGCCGGCCGATCGTGGTGGATGCCCCGGCCCCTCTGGAGGTGCGCTGGCGGCTGTGGAAGGCGGAGACGACGATCACTCCGGCGCAGCGGATTCCCTGAGCTCAGCGCACACCGAGCCACTTGTGGATCTGCAGGCTCAGGCGCCACTGGGGATGGGTCTTCACATAGTTCAGCGCCAGCTCCTGGCCCGTTGGGGCCCCATGACCCGGCTGGAGCAGTAGGGCCGGCTGGTTGCCAGCTGCGTGCAAGCCCTTCGCTGCTGCTGCCATGGCCTCGGCGAAGGCCAGATCCTCTGGGTCGTGCACCACCACCTTGAGCTCATCGCAGGCCTTGAGCAGCTCCTGCGTGGGCGGTCGATGGCGCTTGGGTGAGAGCGTGATCCAGTCGAAGCGGCCGCTGAGGGGATCCACCCCGCTGGTTTCCAGATGCAGGGGCACCGGCGCACCGGTCGAGCCCCCGATCCCTGCCCTCAAAGCGCCACAGAGGTCGGTGAGGTTGTGGTGCAGGGGCTCACCGCCGGTGATCACCACGAAGGCGGCGCCGGCGGCCACCGCGTCATCGGCCTGGTGGGCGAGCTCGATCACGGCCGGCTGAGGATGGTGGGCCTCCGGCCAGGAGTGCTTGGTGTCGCACCAGCGGCAGCCCACCCCGCAGCCCCCGAGGCGAATGAAAAAGGCGCTGCGCCCCGCGTGGATCCCCTCTCCCTGAAGGGAATGGAAGGTTTCCACCACCGGGAGGTGCGGGGACGGGCCTGCAACGGATGGCGACATCGGGAGAGAGTGCCAGGAAGGCGCCGACGCTCAAGCTGCGGCAGGTGATCTGATTATCAGCGACGGGGAGATTGAGAACTGAGCGATGAGGGTGGAGCTGCGCAGGGAGATCGGTTCGTAGCTGCTGTCAGCCGGAAGCCGGGGTGATGGGTCTTGCTTCAATCCTTAGGCGTTTTAGTGAACGGCTCAGGCGACCGCTGAGAAGCTGAACCCGATCACCAGGTCATCGAAGTCGCGATCACCGCCACCCGGCATGTCTTCCAGGCCCAAGCGGTTGGTGCCGATGACACGGAAATGGCTGATGCCGTCGCGGTTTGCTGGTCCGTAGGCAAAGAATGTCTCGCCGTTCACCTGGGCGTACGGCGCCAGGAAGGAGCCGCCGCTGACGCCAGAGAAGCTGCGCGAGCTGGACTGATCGTCAGCGACCGTCAAGCCGCTGAGCTGGCTGACGACGTTGGCTGGGCGCAGGGCCGCTGCGGCGTAGCCGCTGTCGCCGGGTTTCAGGCGGGTTACGCCATCGGCAGCGATCACCAGGCCTGTGATGTCCACCGTGCGGTAGAAGCCGGCGCTGGGGGTGGAGCTGGCTTCCCGGCCGAAGACCACAGTGCCGCTGAGGTTCTGGGCGGTGGTGAAGGCGCTGAGATCGAGCACGGGAGCTGTGCCCTGGCCGTTGCCGATCAGGGCATGGAGGCCGGGATCGCCGTTCAGGAGGCTGAGGGAGAAGCGCACGCCGCTGCTCGAGCTGAAGGCCACCTGGCCGTTGGCGAAGTCTGGGGAGGAGAGCAGGCGGAAGCGGCTGTCGGAGAGGCTGGTGAGCTGCTCAAGGCTGGCATCCACCACTTCAAAGAAGCGCAGGCTCTGGCCGTTGATCAGCTGCAGGTCGCGAACAAAGGAACTGCCGGCCGGCAGGGTGACATCGGTGCTCTCAAGGGTCGAGTACAGGGTCCGGGCTCGGCTGCGCAGCCAGGGGAGGTCACGGAGCAGGGAATCAGCACTGGCGAGTTCCTCGGGGTTCAGCACCACGTAGCCGATCTGGTTGGAGCTGCTGGGGCGGCCGGAGAGGCTGGCCCTGAGGTTCACGGCTGCGGGGGCGGTATTGGAGGGATCGCCGATGGTGACGGCGCCGGAGCCGCCGTTAATGAAGCGGAGGTTGGTGAGATCCGCGAAGCCGGCGAAGGAGGGATCAGTGATGAGACCGTTGACCAGGCCGTCCTTGTCGCCATAACCGCCGTCAATCAGGCTGAGCGCGAAGAAATCGGCAGTGCCGTTGTTGTCCAGGTCGTAGAAGCGGGCGCCGGCGCCGGTGACCGGGTCGTAGGTGAGGGGTGAGAGGGCGCCGCTTGAGTTGACGGCGTAGTAGAGGAGCTTGCGCGCAGGCAGTCGGCCGGAGGGGTCACTGATTAGGGGGAGCAGGTCTGCGGCCACCAGCTCGAGTACGGCGTTGAGGGATGAGGTGGCGCCGGGTGCCACCGCGAGCTGGAAATCCAGGCCCGAGTCGTTGGCCGTGACCCCGAGCTCCGCCATCGTGTTGAGCCCAGCGGGATTGATGCCGAGGTCGCTGATCACCTCCAGACTTGTGCCTGTGGCCAGAGTGGCGTCCGTGATGCGGACTGTCACCTGTATTGATCCCCCCCCCCCCGGGAGCGTCACGACAACGGTGGTGGACACCGCCGGGGTTCCAGGCTGTTCATTGACATCGCTGACGGCCAGGGCAAAAGGCGTCGAGACAGGGGTGCTGCCTGGCAGGGCGGAATCGCTGGCGGAGACGGTGACGGAGTAGGAGGTTTTGGTCTCGAAATCGAGGACGGTGCCGGCCTTGAGGAAGAGCTCGGCGGCGATCACCTCGAAGCTGGCGGCATCAGCACCGGCGAGGGTGATGGTGTTGGAGCCGAGGGCCTCGTCGGTGATGACGATGTCGGCGACTTTGATGCGGCTGGCGGTGGAGGTGTTCTCGGCCAGCGTGGTGACAGTGTTGTTGAGGGCGAGTGCCGTAGGCGGCTCGTTGACGTTGGTGACGTTGACGGTGAAGGTCTGGGAGAAGCTGAGGCTGCCGTCG
>JAYKHC010000036.1:0-2914 GCA_035285465.1 Cyanobacteriota bacterium | reverse complement strand
ACACCCCCTTCCCCTCCGGCGCCATCCGCAGCGTCAGCGGCACCACGGTGGTGGTGCGCGGCGATGACATCGACACCGACCGGATCATCCCGGCCCGCTTCCTCAAGTGCGTCACCTTCGACGCCCTAGGCCCCGCCGCCTTCGCGGACGACCGCGCTGAGCTGGCCGAGGGCCCCGGTGGGCCCCACCCCTTCGATCGCCCCGAGCACCAGGGGGCCAGCCTGTTGCTGGTGAACCGCAACTTCGGCTGCGGCTCCAGCCGGGAGCATGCACCGCAGGCGCTGATGCGCTGGGGCATACGGGCCGTGGTGGGCGAGAGCTTTGCTGAAATTTTTTACGGCAACTGCCTGGCGCTGGGCATCCCCTGCCTGGTGGCCGACCACGCCACGATGCTAGCCATCCAGGGGGCCGCGGCGGCCCATCCGGCGGACACCTTTGAGCTGGATGTGGCCTCCGCCAGCCTCGCGGGGGCGGGCCAGCGCTGGGGGCTCGAGCTGGCCGCCGGACCGCAGCAGATGCTGGTGAGCGGGCAGTGGGATGCCACCGGTCAGCTGCTGGCCAACACTCAAGCTCTGGAGTCGGCAATGGCCGGACTCCCCTACCTCAGAGGATTCGCCTGAGTGATAACCCTCGAACGTCTCACCCGATCAGAACGGGTTGCGCTTCGACCCGATTCTCGGGGTTGAAGTTGCGAAGGGTGTGCCTGTGCCCTTGAAATTGAAGTCGTTGAGACGGATGCGGATTCCGCCAATGCCTTCGTAGGGGCTGTAATACAGACCGATATCGTAGCCGCGGCGCTGCCAGCGGACTTCCAGGTAGGAGCTGATCACCTTGCCGAAGAAGCCGGAGCTTTCGTCAATGTTGTAGCCAACGGCTCCGCTGAACAGCAGCGGACCGATCAGCTGCTGGGTCAGCCCGAAGGAGAGAGTCCCCAGGTCGACCGCCCGATCGAAGCTCAGTTCGCTGAGGCCTTGGCGTGCGCTGATGCTGCCGGTGACCGAGAGCTGGGTGTAATCCAGGAAGGGCCTGCTGAAATGGCCCAGAGTCAGGGCCGGCCCCGCGGAGACCGTGAGGGTGTTCTGGTTGGTGCCGTCGCCGTAGTAGGCCAGTTCGGCGATGGCGTTGGCATTGATCCGCAGCCCCGGCACGATCGGTGCGGGCGAATAGATCAGGGCCTGCTGGGGTGAGATGGGCAGGGGTTCCCCGGTCCACAACGGCAGCGAGCCGTTGAGCGAGGCAACCAGATTCCCGCGCCAGAGCGCCAGCAGACTGCCGGTGTTGAACGCATTGGCCTGATAGTTCCCCAGTCCCAGTCGCCAGGAGTAACTGCTCGAGAAGCTGCCCAGGTTCGGAAGGGCCCCGCTGTCATCCAGCGAGACGCCGTAGGCGGTGTAGACATCCTGCTCACCGAGTGAACCGTTCCACACTCGGTAGCGGTAAGCCCCGAACAGCCTCAGGTTGCTGTCGCCCAACAGAGGCAGGGTCACCGGCCGGATCATTTCGCCCCAGCTGCGCGTGGCAACGCCGATGTTGGTCGGGGCGAAACTGGAGATCGACAGGTTTGCAGAGCTCTGGAAGCCGAGCAGGGGGGCGTCGAGCTTGGCGACAAGGCCGAACAGGTCTCCCGCCGTGCTGGGTTGAGAACTGCTCGGGGATCCTGCCGGCTGGCCCGCCAGCGGATAGCTCGAGGTGCTCCCCTCGATGGCCCGCTGAATCATGAACTGCGGTTCGAGATCCAGGCGGATGGTCTCGCTCAGGCGGATTGTCGGCAGCCGGTAGCCGACGAACAATCCATCGCGGTCGGTGCTGTCAAACCCAGGGACGAGCCGGTTGAAGACGGTATCTTCATCTTTTCTGATCCGGTAGCGGCGCACCACCGGGATCTTCAGCCGCTGATCGAGGATCAGACGGTTGCGTCGGGCCTCGATCAGGGTCTCCCCATCGGGCAACAGGGTGGCCACCACATTTTCGGCCTTCAGCCAGATCTGGGCCGGTGTGTACGGATCGTTGGTGAAGGCGGCTTGATCAGTCCTGAAGCTGCCCGGCGTGATCCAGAGGCGCCTGGCCTGAAAGCGCCAGCGACTGACGGTTCCGCTGATCAGTTCAACGTTCCCGAAGCTGGTGGGCGTTCCGGCTGCAGCCTCGGGCAGGCCCAGCAAACCGGAGAACCCGGCGCGGCCCTCGAGTTTGAGGCTCCCCTGGAAGCGCACGTCGTCCACCCGTTGATCGATTTCAGTGCTGGTTTCGCTGGCCTCCGGAGCTGCGGGCGATGCCTGGGATTCCGGGCGGTCCAACGGTGTGGGCTTGCCTGAAGCGATCGCATCGAGAGCTTCGTTGAGCGTTCGCTTCTCCAGGTCTGGTGCGCTGCGCCCCGGACAGCCGAGCGGGGGGGGCATGCCGGGGGATGCTCCCTGCCTGGCGGCGCCAGGGCAGGCCAGGGGCAGGGACTCGCTGGGAGGCTGGGAAGGGGACTGGCGGATGTCGAAATCCTGGAGGCTGGTGTCAACATCGAGGACTCCGTAGACATCCTCGAGCTCACCCGCCCCCTCCAGCAGGCTGTAGCGGAGTCGGCTGGCCTGCAGAAACTGCTGACCGCGCTGGAAGCGGACCGAGCCCACGGCATGGATCGTTCTCGACGTCGTGTCGTATTCGATGCGTTCAGCTCGGAGCTGACCACCCGCCAGGGTGGCCTTCACCCGGCCGGTGGCCACGACCCTGCCGAGCTGGTGGTCATAGATCTGGCGGTCGGCTGAAAGAGCAACCGCGTCGGGGAAGGTTTGCTCGGAGGCAGCCTGGGAGACACCCGGTGCCGGAAGAGGGGAGCCGTCAGACTCAGCCCGGAGCGGGGCCGGCAGCGCAATCAGGGCAAGCTGAGCGGTTGCCAGGATCGAGGAAGTGATCCTGGAGGTGAACC
>JAYKHC010000035.1:0-11175 GCA_035285465.1 Cyanobacteriota bacterium | reverse complement strand
GGTTCACCTCCAGGATCACTTCCTCGATCCTGGCAACCGCTCAGCTTGCCCTGATTGCGCTGCCGGCCCCGCTCCGGGCTGAGTCTGACGGCTCCCCTCTTCCGGCACCGGGTGTCTCCCAGGCTGCTTCCGAGCAAACCTTTCCCGACGCGGTTGCTCTTTCAGCCGACCGCCAGATCTTTGACCACCAGCTCGGCAGGGTCGTGGCCACCGGCCGGGTGAAGGCCACCCTGGCGGGTGGTCAGCTCCGAGCTGAGCGCATCGAATACGACACGACGTCGAGAACGATCCATGCCGTGGGCTCGGTCCGCTTCCAGCGCGGTCAGCAATTTCTGCAGGCCAGCCGACTCCGCTACAGCCTGCTGGAGGGGGCGGGTGAACTCGAGGATGTCTACGGGGTCCTCGATGTTGACACCAGCCTCCAGGATTTCGACATCCGCCAGTCCCCTTCCCAGCCTCCCAGCGAGGCCCTGCCCCTGGCCTGCCCTGGTGCCGCCAGGCAGGGAGCGTCCCCCGGCATGCCCCCCCCGCTCGGCTGTCCGGGGCGCAGCGCACCAGAGCTGGACAGGCGAACGCTCAACGAAGCTCTCGATGCGATCGCTTCAGGCAAGCCCACACCGTTGGACCGCCTGGAATCCCAGGCATCGCCCGCAGCTCCGGAGGCCAGCGAAACCAGCACTGAAATCGATCAACGGGTGGATGACGTGCGCTTCCAGGGGAGCCTCAAACTCGAGGGCCGCGCCGGGTTATCCGGTTTGCTGGGCCTTCCCGGGGCTACAGCCCCTACGCCATCCACCTTCGGAAACGTTGAGCTGATCAGCGGAACCGTCAGTCGCTGGCGCTTCCAGGCCAGGCGCCTCTCGATCACGCCCGGCAGCTTCAGGACTGATCAAGCCGCCTTCACCAACGATCCGTACACTCCGGCCCAGATCTGGCTGAAGGTCGAAAATGTGGTGGCCACCCTGTTGTCCAATGGAGACACCCTGATCGATAGCCAACGCATCCGGCTGATCCTCGATCAGCGGCTGAAGGTTCCGGTGCTGCGCCGCTACCGGATCAGAAAAGATGAAAATGCCGTCTTCAACCGGCTCGTCCCTGGGTTTGACAGCACCGACCGCGATGGCTTTTTTCTCGGCTACCGGCTGCCGACAATCCGCCTGAGCGAGACCATCCGCCTGGATCTGCAGCCCCAGTTCATGATTCAGCGGGCCATCGATGGGAGTACCTCGAGCTACCCGCTGCCGGGCCAGCCGGCAGGATCCCCGAACAGTTCTCAGCCCAGCACGGCGGGAGACCTGTTCGGCCTTGTCGCCAAGCTCAACGCCCCCTTGCTCGGCTTCCAGAGCTCTGCAGACCTGTCGATCTCCAGTTTCGCCCCAACCAACATCGGCGTTGCCACGCGCAGCTGGGGCGAAATGATCCGGCCGGTGACCCTGCCTCTGTTGGGCGACAGCAACCTGAGGCTGTTCGGGGCTTACCGCTACCGAGTGTGGAACGGCTCACTCGGTGAGCAGGATGTCTACACCGCCTACGGCGTCTCGCTGGATGACAGCGGGGCCCTTCCGAACCTCGGCAGCTTCTCGAGCAATTACTCCTGGCGACTGGGACTGGGGAACTATCAGGCCAATGCGTTCAACACCGGCAGTCTGCTGGCGCTCTGGCGCGGAAATCTGGTTGCCTCGCTCAACGGCTCGCTGCCGTTGTGGACCGGGGAGCCCCTGGCGATCTCACCCCAGCAGGCCCTGATCTATTCGCCCACACCGATCGTGCCGGGGTTGCGGATCAATGCCAATGCCATCGGCGAACTGGCCTACTACGGCAACGGCACCAACCAGAACACCTTCACGTTCTCCGCGGGGCCGGCCCTGACCCTGGGCCATTTCAGCAGGCCCTTCCTGGATTACACCCAGCTCTCGGTCACCGGCAGCATCAGCGCACGCCAAGGCCTCAGTGATCTGAGCTTCGATCGGGCGGTCGACCTGGGGACTCTCTCCTTCGGGCTGACCCAGCAGCTGATCGGTCCGCTGCTGTTCAGCGGAGCCGTGGGCTACAACATTGATCCAGGATCCGGCTTTTACGGCAAGGTGATCAGCTCCTACCTGGAAGTCCGCTGGCAGCGCCGCGGCTACGATATCGGTCTTTATTACAGCCCCTATGAAGGGATTGGTGGAATCCGCATCCGTCTCAACGACTTCAATTTCAAGGGCACAGGCACACCCTTCGCAACTTCAACCCCAAGAATCGGGTCGAAGCGCAACCCGTTCTGATCGGGTGAGACGTTCGAGGGTTATCACTCAGGCGAATCCTCTGAGGTAGGGGAGCCCGGCCATTGCCGACTCCAGGGCTTGAGTGTTAGCCAGCAGCTGACCGGTGGCATCCCACTGACCGCTCAGCAACATCTGCCGAGGAGCCGGGGCCAGCTGAAGAATCCAGCTCCGCGTGGAGGTGGCCACGCTGCTGGTGAGCAGATCAAGGTGAAACTCAAGATCCGGATCAGCCTCAGCTTGTGCCTGAATCTCTTCAATCGTGTCCTGGCTGGCAAGGACGCAGGGGATACCCAGAGCCAGACAGTTCCCGGAGAAGATCTCCGCAAAACTCTCACCGATGACAGCCCGGATCCCCCATCGCATCAGCGACTGAGGTGCATGCTCGCGACTTGATCCACAGCCGAAATTCTTGTTCACCAGCAGGATCGAGGCTCCCTGGCTGGAGGCGCGATCAAACGGATGAGGACCTTGGGGATGTTCTGCAAGCTCCGCGCGGTCATCAGCGAAGACCGCCGGCCCCAGAGCTTCAAAAGTGACACACTTGAGGAAGCGTGCCGGGATGATCCGGTCGGTGTCGATGTCGTCGCCACGAACCACAACGGCAGTGCCGCTCATGGCGCAGATCGGCCCCTGAGGGAAGGGAAGGACAGGTGACATGCCGCGTGATTCAGGAGTTGAGCAGCTGACGGACATCGCAGACGTGACCAGAGACGGCGGCAGCGGCCACCATGGCAGGACTCATCAGCAGGGTCCGGCCGGTGGATGAGCCCTGGCGCCCCTTGAAGTTGCGATTGCTGGAGCTGGCGCTGATCTGCCGTCCTTCCAGCCGGTCGGGGTTCATGGCCAGGCACATCGAACAGCCTGGTTCGCGCCATTCAAATCCGGCAGCGATGAACACCTGATCCAGCCCCCGAGCCTCGGCTGCCGCGGCCACCTGTTCACTGCCCGGAACCACAAAGGCCCGGATCCCTGAGGCCACACGGCGCCCACGGGCCACCTCAGCCGCAGCCTCCAGGTCACTCAGGCGACCGTTTGTACAGCTGCCGATGAAGCAGACATCCACCGGGGTGCCGGCGATCGGATCGCCCGGCTGCAGCCCCATGTACCGATAGGCCTCAGCCGCGAGCGGCCGATCATCCGGGGCGACCTGCTCCAGGGACGGAACGGCTTCATCAACAGCGATGCTCTGACCTGGGGTGATTCCCCAGGTCAGGGTGGGAGCGATCCTGGTGGCATCAAATCGCACCTCGTCGTCGTAGCTCGCGTCAGGCCCACTGGCCAGCTGATGCCACCAGAGCAACGCCCGATCCCAACCCGCTCCCGTCGGAGCATGGGGGCGCCCCCTGAGGTAGTCAAACGTGGTCTGATCGGGATTCACATAGCCGCAGCGGGCGCCCCCCTCGATCGCCATGTTGCAGAGGGTCATGCGCTCCTCCATCGAGAGGGCCTCGATGGCAGGCCCGCCGAATTCATACGCGTACCCGACCCCACCCTTCACGCCGAGGCTCCGGATCACGTGCAGGATCAGATCCTTGGCGAACACGCCCTGCTGAAGCTGTCCTTCCACCTGGATGCGACGCACCTTCAGCTTGGCCATCGCCAGACTCTGGCTGGCCAGCACGTCTCTCACCTGGCTGGTACCGATCCCGAAGGCAATCGCCCCGAAGGCCCCGTGGGTGGAGGTGTGGGAATCGCCGCAGGCCACCGTCATGCCCGGCTGGGTGAGGCCCAGTTCAGGGGCGATCACATGCACGATCCCCTGGCGGCCGCTGCCGATGCCGTGCAGGACAATGCCGTGCTCGACGCAATTCCGCTCCAGCGTGGCGAGCATCTCCTCCGCCAGCGGGTCGGCGAAGGGACGGGCCTGGGTGGTGGTGGGAACGATGTGATCCACCGTGGCCACCGTCCGCTCCGGATGACGCACCCCCAGACCCAGGTCCCTGAGGGCCGCGAAGGCCTGGGGACTGGTGACCTCGTGGATCAGATGCAGTCCGATGAACAGCTGGGTTGAGCCGCCCGGGAGCTCGGCAACGGTGTGCAGATCCCAGACCTTGTCGTAGAGGGTGCCGGCGCTCACGGAGCCAAGGCTGAACCGCACCAACTTAGGGGGGTGCGGTTTCAGGGTCCGAAGCTCTCAGCCTGGCGATTGGGGCGAATGTTCCGAAGATCCGCGTCAATTCGCGCCCCTCGCTCCAGACCGACCAACGCTGATGGCCAGGCCAGATCTCCAGACCCGTCACGCATGCGCATCGCCCAGATTTCACCCCTGCATGAACGCGTGCCTCCCCGCAATTACGGGGGCACCGAACGGGTGGTTCATTACCTCACGGAGGAACTTGTCCAGCGCGGCCACCAGGTCACGCTGTTCGCCAGCGGCGACTCAGCCACAAGCGCTGAACTCCAGGCCTGCGTGCCCAACGCCCTGAGACTGGCGGGATACCGCGGTGATCCTGTGGTGCATGAGCTGATCCAGCTCGATCAGGTCACCGAACAGCTCGAACGGTTCGATGTGCTCCACTTTCACTCCGGCCATGTCCACTACCCGCTGTTGAACCACCTTTCCCTGGCCCACCTCAACACGATGCACGGGCCGGTGAATTCTGAGGACAAGCGGGTGCTCTTCCATCGATTCCCCACCATCCCGCTGGTGTCGATTTCCGACGCTCAGAGGCTTCCACTCCCGCAGGCGAACTGGCTGGCGACCGTCCATCACGGGCTGCCGGTCCATCTCTACAGAGCGGTGCAGCATCCCCAGGAGTATCTGGCGTTCATCGGCAGGGTCTCGCCCGAAAAACGTCTGGACCGCGCCATCGCCATCGCCACGGCCGTCGGCCTGCCCCTCAAGGTGGCCGCCAAAATAGACCGGGCGGATCAGCATTACTACGACAGCACGATCGAGCCGCTCATCGTGGGCAACCCGCTGATTGAGTTCATCGGGGAAGTGGATGATGCCGGCAAGCAGCAACTTCTTGGCCATGCCCTGGCCCTGCTGTTCCCGATCGATTGGTCCGAACCGTTCGGCTTGGTGATCATCGAGGCCAATGCCTGTGGAACCCCTGTGATCGCCTGGCGCAATGGCTCCACTCCGGAATTGATCAGACCCGGAGTGAACGGAGCACTGGTGGACTCGCTTGAGGAAGCGGTGCAGGCGGTGAGGGGGATCGACCGTCTGCAACGGAGCGCGGTACGCGCCGACTTCGAGCAGCGCTTCAGCTCTGCTCGCCTCGCTGCCGACTACGAACGCCTCTATCTCCATCAGATCGACCTCCAGGACGAACTCACCCTGAGTCGAGCGGCTCGCGTCGACCCTCTCGATCCATTCCCCCATGCCGCATGATCAGCTGCCTCCCTTCGTTCTGAAGGACAGTGAAACCTTTGCGATGCTTGACGGGCGCGGTGAGATCTGCCCCCTCACCCATCCCGATTCCGGCATCTTCCACCGCGGCACCCGCCATGTGAGCCGACTGGAACTGCTGCTCGGGGAGCATCGCCCGGCAGTCCTGAGCGCCACTGCGCGAGGCGAGACCGGGATTCATGTCAGCCACCAGAGCGATGCGGCCGGAACTGTTCATCTCGAGCGGACGACGGTGCTGACCCCTGCTGCTTTTCTGCAGCAGCTCAGCTTCATCAGTTACCGGCACGAACCTCTGCAGATGCCGATCCGACTGCTGATCGAGGCTGACTTCTGCGACATCTTCGAGGTACGGGGCAACCAGCGCCGAGCGCGTGGCTCGACGGTGCGCAGCTGCACCTGCGACGGACTGGCAGCCGTCTACCGGGGCCTTGATGCTGTGGACCGTCAGACCCTGACCCGGCTGAGTGGGCCTCTCAAGGATGTGAAGGAAGGGCAGCTCAGCATGGAACTGACCCTCGACCCACGCCGGACTCAGCGGATCTGGCTGGTGCTGGACTTCGCATCCAACCCCGACCCGGGGACCCCTGAGCAGCTGTTCCAGATCGCGCTGGAATCAACCACGGCTCGCTTTCGGGCAGCGCGTCGAATGGCCGCAGAGGTGCACAGCGACAATCCGGCCTTCAACACCTGGCTCTGGCGGTCCTTCTCAGATCTGCATCTGCTTTCCAGCCAACTGGACCATGGTCTCTACCCCTACGCCGGGGTCCCCTGGTTCAGCTGTCCCTTCGGCCGTGACGGGCTGATCACCGCCCGTCAGATGCTGCTGTTCGAGCCCCGGATGGCCCGGGGGGTGCTGGGACTGCTGGCTGACCTGCAGGCCAGGCGACACGACCCCTCCAGCGATGCTGAAGTGGGAAAGATCCTCCACGAGACCCGCCTCGGGGAGATGGCCGCCCTTGGGGAGGTGCCCTTCGCCCGTTATTACGGCAGCGTCGACTCCACGCCGCTGTTCCTGATCCTCGCGGGCGATTACCTGCTCCGCAGCGGCGATCGCCCTTTCCTGGCCGAGATCCGACCGGCGCTGGAAGCGGCCATGGCCTGGATCCGGAGGGCGGAGGGGAGAGCGGGCGATGGCTTCCTGCGTTACCGCCGTGCAGCCCAGGGCGGGCTCCGCAACCAGGGCTGGAAAGATTCCGACGATGCCGTGCATGACGCCGATGGCAATCTGGCGGAGGGTTCGATCGCCCTGTGCGAGGTGCAGGCCTACTGCTACGCAGCACGACGGGCTCTGGCCCATGTCCAACGGGCGTTCGGCGATGCTGACGCCGCAGAGCAGCTGCTCGAGGAGGCCAGAGTTCTGCGGCGCCGCTTCCACGATGCGTTCTGGTGCTTGCGTCTCGGCACCTATGCCCTGGCCCTCGACGGAGAGGGGCGCTCCTGTGAAGTGCGAAGCTCCAATGCCGGGCACTGCCTCTGGAGCGGAATCGCCAGCCGGGAGAGCGCAGCTTCCGTGGCACGACAGCTGCTGGAGCCCACCAGCTTCAACGGCTGGGGTGTACGCACCCTCGATGAACGGGAGCAGCGGTATAACCCGATGAGCTACCACAACGGTTCGATCTGGCCCCATGACAACTGTCTGATCGCCCTCGGTCTGGCCCGCTACGGCCATACCGCGGCGGCGATGCGCATTCACACCGGCCTGTTTGATGCAGCCAGGGCGATCCCGCTCTCCAGGCTGCCAGAGCTGTTCTGCGGATTGCCCCGGAGATCCGAGGAGGGCCCCACGCTCTACCCGGTGGCCTGTAGCCCTCAGGCCTGGGCCAGCGGTGTGCCCTTCGGGCTGCTGGAGGCCATCACGGGGATGGGAATCAGTCATGACAGCCAGACCGGGCGGATGAGGGTGATGTTCCGCAACCCGGAGCTTCCGGAGCGGATCAACCGCCTGGAGATCAGGGGGCTGCGACTGGGAGAGGAGGAAATCGATCTGGAACTCCATCGAGGGGAGGCCGACACCGGGGTTCTCGTGAAGCGGCGCAGCAGCGGCGTCGATGTGGTGGTCTACAAATGAGCTGGTCCCCGCAAAGGGAGCAGCGCCTTCCGGGGGCCTCAACCCCTGCAGAGACGCAGACGAAGACGGTTGAGGGCCTCCCCCACCGTGAGCTGCTGGATCCAGGCGCGGCCGCGAAGCGGACTGAAGCGCACGCCGCTGCTCCTGACACCATCGGGACCCGCCACAGCGATGTGAACCGACCCCACCGGTTTCTCAGCGGACCCACCGCCCGGTCCGGCGATGCCTGTCACGGCAAGGGCCCAATCGGCGCCACTGCAGCGGCGTGCCCCCTCCGCCATGGCGATGGCCACTGGATCGCTCACGGCACCATGGCTGGCCAGCAGATCGGCACCCACACCGAGCAGGCCCTGCTTGACGGCATTGGCGTAGGCGATCACCCCGCCTAGAAACGTCTCAGAGGCTCCGGGGACAGCCGTCAGGGCCGCCCCGATGCCGCCTCCGGTGCAGCTTTCCGCAACCGCAAGCGTCTCTCCGCGCTGACGCAGTTGCTCCAGAACCACCTCAGCCAGCGACTGTCCATCGGTCCCGTAGACATACTCCCCGCCGCGGCGACGCAGTTCGGCCTCCACCGGTGACAGCAGGGCCTCGGCCTCCTGAACCGAATCAGCGCGGGCCGTGACCCGCAGTTTCACCTCTCCCGGGCTGGCGTAAGGAGCCACCGTGGGGTTCGGAAACTCCAGCAGATCGGCGACCTGCTCGGCGAGGGCCGACTCGCTGATCCCCCAGAAGCGCAGCTGGCGACTGACGAACACCCCCCGCGTCAGACCGGCCTGGCGCAACCAGGGAGCGGCGGTGGCCCGCCACATCGCCTTCATCTCGCTGGGCACCCCAGGGAAGGTGAGCACGGTGAAACCGGTCACCGGGGTCCAGATGATGCCCGGAGCTGTCCCCGTGGGATTGGGCAACCGTTCGCTGCCTTCCGGAAGCAGGGCCTGCCTGCGGGTACTGGCAGAGCAGACGCGGCCGAGTGTCGCGGCCCTGGCCTGAATCTCCGCCCAGATCTCAGGATCTTCCACGAGTCGGACTCCGAAGGCCGAGGCGATCGCCTCGGTGGTGAGGTCATCCGGGGTGGGGCCCAGCCCCCCGGTGGTGATCAACACACGGCTGCGCGCTGCCGCCTGGCGAACGGCCTCCATCACCCTCACCCGGTTATCCCCCACCACCGATTGACGGAAGTGAGGGATTCCGAGAGCGGCCAGCTGCTCAGCGATCCAGCGGGCGTTGCCGTTGATGATGTTGCCGAGCAGGAGCTCGCTGCCGATGCAGAGAATCTCAGCTGCTGAGGTCCGTTCTGAGCGGCTCGGCGGCTGGGCTGGTTCAGGGTTCACGACCACTGGATGGATCAGAATCGTTCCGACGGGCCTCAGCGGCGGCAGCGGCTCGTGCCTGGGATTCACATTGCTGCTGACGGCGGGCGAAGACAACCACAACGATCAGGATCGCGGTGGCCAGCGTGAGCCAGAGGAGGTGCATCTCAGCATTGGCCACAACCAGCGCAAGAGCCGCCAGCCACTGAGTGAAGGCGTAGATCAGCAACACCGTGCGACGGTGACTGAAACCGGCCCGAAGCAGGCGGTGGTGGAGATGACGGCGGTCGGGATGAAACGGTGACCGGCCCTGACTGACCCTGCCGAGGATCACAGCCGACATGTCGGCCAGGGGAAGGGAGAGGATCAGCAAGGGCAGCAGCAGACTCACACTGGTGATTCCCTTGGCTGGGCCCACGATGCTCACCGCCGCCAGCGCGAAGCCCAGGAAGTACGAGCCTCCATCGCCCATGAAGATCCGGGCAGGGTTGAAGTTATGGCGAAGAAAACCCAGGCAGGCACCGGCAAGCGCTGCCGCCAGCAGACCCGCTGCGGCCTGGTCGAGGCTGAAGCTCACTGAGAGCAGACCGAAGGCCGCTATCCCACTCACACCGGCAGCGAGGCCATCGAGGCCATCCAGCCAGTTGATCGCATTGGTGATTCCCACCAGCCAGAGAACTGTGCCCATCAGACTGAGCCATTCAGGCATCACCAGAACAGTGGGCTGACCCCCGAGAGCCGCCAGCTCGATGGTGCCGATGCGAACACCCTGGCTCCAGACCGCCATCGCGACCGCCAGCTGGATGGCCAGTCGAGGGAAGGGCGAGAGGGCAAAGAGGTCATCGGCCAGGCCGATCAGGAAGAAACAGAGCGATCCACCCAGGGTGGTCCAGATCAGCTGATCCTTGGCCGCAGACAGACCCGCGAAGCCCCCGAGGCCCCAGGTGATCGCCAGAGCCATGCTGAAACCCAGGACAATTCCGACCCCACCGAGCCTGACCATCGGTGTGGAGTGCTGCTTCCTGGAATCGGGCGCGTCGGTCAGACCGAGGCGCAGACCCAGCCAGCGGACCGAAGGAACCACGATCGCGGTGATCACCGCAGCCATCAGCAGCGTCAGCATGGCCGCTGCGTTGGGGCTGTAGGCGAGGTTCACAGGGACGGGCTTTTAGACCCACGTTACGGGGCCCCGCCACCCTCAGACGGGCTGGAGCTGGCGCGCAGCCGAATAGAGACCAAAGCGCTCACAGAGGGATGCGACCGTGGCGAGGCATTGCTGCTCGATGGCCGCATCGTCGGGATTCAACAGCCGGTCGGCGATCACATCGGCCACGGTCCGGAAGGCGGCTTCATCGAAGCCCCGGGTGGTCATGGCGGCGGTACCGAGGCGCAGGCCGCTGGTGACGAACGGCGACTGGGGATCGAACGGCACCGTGTTCTTGTTGGCGGTGATGTGCACATCGCTCACCAGCAGATCGGCCACCTTGCCGGTCATGTTGATGCTGCGCAGATCGAGCAGCACGATGTGATTATCCGTTCCGCCGCTCACCACGGCGATGCCACGCTCCTGGATGCGCTCGGCCAGGGCCTGGGCGTTGGCCACCACCTGACGGGCGTAGGTTCTGAACCCGGGCTGGAGCGCCTCAGCGAAGGCGACGGCCTTGGCGGCGATCACATGTTCGAGCGGTCCACCCTGTGTACCGGGGAACACGGCCTTGTCGAACTGCCTGGCGAACTCGGCGTCGCGGCAGAGGATCAGGCCGCCGCGGGGGCCGCGCAGGGTCTTGTGGGTGGTGGTGGTGACCACGTCGCAGACGGGCACCGGATTGGGGTGCACGCCGGCGGCCACCAGACCGGCGATGTGGGCCATGTCGGCCAGCAGGTAGGCGCCCACCTCGTCGGCGATGGCCCGGAAGGCCTGGAAATCGATCGTGCGCGGGTAGGCGGAGTAGCCGCAGACGATCAGCTTCGGCCTGTGCTCCAGGGCCAGCTGGCGGATCGTCTCGAAGTTGAGCTGCTGGGTGGCCTCATCCACGCCGTAGTGCACGGCCTTGAACCATTTGCCGCTCACGTTCACCGGCGAGCCGTGGGTGAGGTGGCCGCCGTGGCTGAGGTCCATTCCCAGGATCGTGTCGCCGGGCTGAAGCAGCGCCAGAAACACGGCGAAGTTGGCCT